>CAZHLC010000144.1:0-8142 GCA_964532545.1 uncultured Leptospiraceae bacterium
ATTCGTGAGTGCGAAATGCGGTTGAAATGGGTAGATGAAACCAAGAAGCAGCTTTTATTACATAAAGAGAACCAGGGTTTTACGAAAAAAAAAGGAGCATGAAAATGAAAATTTCAAAAGTATCAAAAGTGTTAATCGCTCTATTGATGAGCACCTCAGTACTTGTAGCCGGGCCTGCCGAAAAGAAGGGCCTTGAAATCGCCAAAAAGATGGATCGTTCAAACACCGGCTTTATTGGTGAATCATCGCGTATGAAGATGATCTTGATCAACGCCTATGGCGACAAGATCGTGCGCGAGATTGTTAACAAAATCAAAGAGACTAGAACAGACGGCGACAAGTCTGTCGTTGAGTTTCTTTCACCTAAAGATGTGCGCAAAACCAAATTATTAACATGGGCCCACAAACGTAAGAATGACAGCCAGTGGCTGTACCTGCCCAAAAGTAAGAAGATCAAAAGAATCAGCTCACGCAGCAAATCTGGCGCCTTTATGGGAAGTGAATTCTCTTACGAAGACATGGGTTCACAAGAGGTAGAAAAGTATACCTACAAGTTTATCAAAGACGCTAAATACAAAGGTCGTGATGTATGGGTAAACACCCGCTATCCCGTAGATAAGAACAGCGGTTACAGCAAGCAGATCACCT
Organism: uncultured Leptospiraceae bacterium; assembly: GCA_964532545.1. Classification (GTDB taxonomy): domain Bacteria; phylum Spirochaetota; class Leptospiria; order Turneriellales; family CAZHLC01; genus CAZHLC01. The sequence goes on from CAZHLC010000144.1 coordinate 649, forward strand.
ATGTTGACAAGAAGTGGCTGCAGCCTTTGAAGATTGAGTATTACGACCGACGCGGTTCACTGCTGAAGGTGGCAACTTTTCGCAGATACAAAAAAATCTCAGGCTTCTGGCGTGCCGGCAAGCTGACCATGTCAAACCGCCAGACCAAGAAAAAGTCAATACTACAATGGAGCAATCGACAGCTCAAGAAAAGATTTTCTGACCGCGAGTTTACCTCGGGCAGATTGAAAAACTGATTTTACTTACCGGGCAAGCATGAAACGGGCACTTACCTTAGTTATCGCTCTACTTGTACTGTGGGCTTCACCTGCGGTCTTCGGGCAAGAAGACGATGAAGACGATCTACTAGAAGACACCACTGCAACGACGACCGAGGCAGTGCAGACCAGCTGGTTATCACAATGTAAATCAGAAAGTGGTGGCGAGATCAAATCAGAAAATCGCGCCTTCGAAGATGACAATGATAGCAGCACTGCCGATTACGGCATTGGCATATACGCCCGTCTCGACCACCAGTTCAAATGTAGCCCGGTTTTTACTTCGGTCAGAGCCGTAAGCCGGGTCGACAGCGTCGACCCTGAGCGAGATGTCGTCTACCTTGAAGAAGCATGGGTCGGTGTCAGGTTCTGGCGCATGTATCTGAAAGCCGGCTCACAACTCTTTAACTGGACGGCCACTGAAGCCTTTCAACCCGCCGATATCATGAACAGTCGCAACTTTGATAGCAACCTTGAAAATGCTGAAAAGTTTGGCGAGCCCAGTATCTCTTTAGAAATAGAGATTCCCTTTGGCAGTATTACCGGCTATTACATGCCCTACTACATTGACCCTAAATTTCCCGGCAACCGTTCGCGTCTCAGCTTTATCAGCATTCCCGCGAACTTTTCAGCCGGCGAAGCCCTGAAGGTTGACCATGATGGTCAACTCTCATCTGATGACTATGGTCATCAAGCCGCTGTGCTTTGGCGTATTTCAGTGGGCGCCTTTGATGCGGGCATTCATGCTCTTGAGCAGGTAAGCCGCAACTTTGCGCTGCCGGTGCTAGACCCCACCACAAACAGCGTCTCGGCGCTTTTTCCCCGGTTGCGGCAGGCTGGCGGTCAGCTGCAGCTGGTCACCGGCCCATTAATCAACAAGGTTGAACTGGCCTATCGCAAATATCGAGAATTCGATCAGAGTATAAAAAGCCGCTATTTTGCAGTCTCAGGCGCCGGTGCCCAGGCCCTGCAGAATATTCCCGAGCATTCAATTGTAGCCCTGGGCCTTGAATATGGTTTCGACCTGCAGGGCGGCTCTGAATTAACACTGCTGCTTGAAGGGCAGCACGTCTTCGGCCTCAATCGCAATGAACGCGAGGCTATTGAGATTTTCCAAGCCGACGTTCTTTTCGGCATTCGCTATGCCGCCAATGATGTCTTAGACAAGCAGTTTCTTATTTCAGCGCTGGCTGACGTCGAGCGCCTTGCTGATGGCGGAAAATACCAGCAGATTCTGATTAATTCTAATTACAGCCAGCGTATCAACGAAGAGTGGAGCTTTCAAATGGGCGTCAGACGCACTATTGCTCCGCAGCAGGGCGCCAGCCCCATCGGGCTTGAAGCCCTCGACGATGCAAATCAGTACTTTTTTAATTTATCGAGATTTTTTTAGAGGTTTTACATGAGTGACTTATTAAAAACTGACAAGGGCATAGGCAAACTTGTCAAAACCATTTTAGACAATCCATGGAAGTTCTTCTTCGGAACCCTGCTGGTCATCGGCCTGTTCGTTCCACAGATGAAACACATTACCCCAGACTTCAGTTACCGCACCTGGTTTCAAGAGGGCGACCCCCTGCTTGACACCTTTGATGCTTTCGAACGGCGCTTTGGTAATGATGACTCAATTGTAATCGCGGTGCACAGCCCATCTGGGGTCTTTGATACTGAAACAGTCAACCTGGTCAATCAACTGACCCGCGACATGTGGAAAGTCTTTGATGTAATCAGAGTTGATTCATTAAGCAACTACAACTGGGTGCACGGTAAAAAAGATCAGATTCTGGTTGAGCCACTGCTTGAACCTGAGAGTGGTCTGCCGACTCAGAAGTTTCTGACTACCCGTAAAAAGGTGGCCCTTAATGATGAGACGGTTCCGCAGTATCTGGTTTCTACTGATGCCAAAACAGCGGTAATGTTTGCCCGCATTAAGCCGGCTATCGTTAACTATAAAAAGGCCATCGAAGACTTTCGTGAGAACTCACTGATCATGGGTGAAGCTGGTACATTTTCTAAATTTTTGAAAGACAACAAGGCAAATGTCAGCGACACCAGTGGCGAAGACTCGCTGCTTGAAGATGATGGTGACTCGCTGACTGATGAAGATGATACAGAAGCAGCCGCCGATGACATCTATGCCCAGATTAAAAATAAAAGAAGCGCTTATCTTACAGCGATTATAAATAAAATCAATGAACGAGAAAAGCAAGATGAAACGCTGGCAAACTATGATAAAGTAAGAGAAATCGTTAAAGACCATGAGCGCTTAAGCTATGACGGCATTACGCCGCCCGAAGGCTTTAAGGCAGATCTTGATGACCTGGCCAGCGATGACTATGATGACCTCTTGCTTCTTTTACAGAAGAATGAAGCACAGAAATCAGCTGACTACCAGCGCATTGTCAATGAAACTAAAGATATTCTGGCCTATCATAAAATAACCGACTCAGTGAAGCGGGCCACTGGTGTTGGCAATGGCGACCACCAGTTCTATCTGACCGGTGGCGTTTACCTTTCTGACAGCTTTCGCGAAGCAACCAGCGAAGACCTGAAGAAGATGCTGCCGCTGCTGTGGCTGATGGTCATTGTATTTCTTTATGTAAACTTCAAACGTTTCGCCGGCATTTTTCTATCACTGGGCCTGATGATACTTTCTATCATCTCTATTCTGGCCGTGATGGGCATGACCGGTTTTCGTTTTAACAATATGACATCGATCGTGCCCTATATTCTCATAGCAGTGGGTATCGCTGACTCGGTACATATTCTGGCTACCTATTACCAGTTTATCAACCGGGGTCTGTCAAAACGCGATGCCGCCCAGGGTTCACTGACCAAAAACTTTGTGCCCACGCTGTTGACTGCCCTTTCTACCTCAATTGGCTTTGCCAGTTTCGGCACATCAAAAGTAGACCCCATCGCAAGCCTCGGTATTCTTTCGGCCATCGGCACCATAATTGCCTGGGTAATCACCTACACCTGGCTTGGGCCCATGCTGGTTAAAATACCTGCAAAGCCCAGGGGTAAGAAAGTATCAAGCGAAGGTGACATCGTTACTGCTTCTGAACGTGCCACTGGTTTCACCAATTCACTGTTTAAATTTCGCCACCCGATCGTCTGGGGAACCACAGCCGTGGTCATAGCCGCCATCGTGATCAGTCTCAATCATCGCGTTAATTCAGACCCATTTGAGTATTTTAAACAGGGTAACCCGCTGCGCACTTCACTTGAATTTATGGAAGATAACGTCGGGGCTGCCATGGGGGTTGAGATCAGTATTCAATCAGGCGTGAATGAGGGCATAAAAAATCCCAAATTTTTAAAGCGGGTTGAAGAACTCAATAACTGGGTGACTGAACTTGAAGACAAAGGCGGTAAAAAGTTTGTAACAAAAACCGTCTCGATTATCGAAATTCTTAAATCGATGAACCGCACACTGAATGGTGGTCAACAGGCCTTTTACAAACTGCCGGCCAGCCAGCCGGTTACGGCAGAGCAGCTGTTTCTCTATACCATGAACCTTCCAGAGGGTATGGATATAAACGACCGCATGACAATCAAGAACGATGCCATGCGCCTGACCGTACTGTGGAAGCTTCACGACTCGGCCTATGTACTTGAGACCATCGATCGAATCAAAGTTAAAGCAAACGAGATTCTCAAACCCTACTACGAAGAAATGAATCTCAAACCTGAACCGGTATATGTTACCGGTAAGCAGCGCCTGTTCATGTCACTGAACCCCTATGTAGTCGAATCTTTCACGGTTTCAATCATCACGGCAGTGATTCTGGTAAGTATTCTGCTGATGATTGCTTTCAGATCTTTTCGCATGGGCCTCTTTGCCATGATACCAAACTTTGTGCCGCTCATACTTGGCTCGGCCTTTATCTGGTTTATTTCAGATTATGTTGATATAGGGGTAGTGATTGTTTTCAGCGTGTGTCTCGGTATCGCGGTAGACGATACTATTCACTTCATTACCAATTATCGAAAGCATATTAAAGAGGGGCTCGAACCACAGGCCGCCATCGCCAGGGTGCTGACTTACACTGCACCGGCCCTGGTTACCACAACCATGGTACTGGTGGCCTCATTTGGTATCTTTATCGTGGCTTCTTTTATACCAAATGTCAACTTCGGGGTATACTCGGCCTTCATTCTTTCGCTGGCCCTGCTTGCCGATTTGACATTTCTACCAGCTCTGTTTATGACCTTCAAAAAGACTTTTTCTAAGTTATAGAAGGCAGAGGCAGAAATCACAAACCGGCCAACCATGCCGGTTTGTTTTTACTTGTCAATGAGACATAATCTTAATACACTGCCGCCTTATGCCGGCAGCCATCGCCTCACCCATTAGAGTCTCTAAATTCAGCAGTTCATTAATAGAACTGACTGAAAGCAGCGATGTCATCGCCGACCTGGTGATTGCCGAGCTGTTAACTGATGGCCAGCTCAAAGGCAATCTACTTGATAAAGTCAGAGGCCTTGCTCAGGTACAACGCGATGAAAACATTTACCAGCATTTTTTAGACAGTGTCGATCAGGTGCCAGGCTGGTTTGACCAGCAGGCCATGGCCAGAGCAGGCCGCCTTTATCTGAGTAACCCACTGCTTACAGCCATTGCACTATTGGCCGGGGTTTCAATTGACAATTACTGCTACGCCTCAATCGCCCGGGCCATGGCCCGTCAATCAAGGGCTGCCCATGATGTTAAGCAGCGCTTTTTTGAGACAGCTCAGTTCATTTATACCATCTCTCAGGGTGCACTGGTACCAGGCAGCCATGGTCACAGCATGGCCGTAAACGTGCGCCTGTTAAATGCAACTATGCGGCAGGTTTTAAAAAACCAGCCACCCTGGTCTGCAGAACAACAGATTCCCATCAGCCAGTTTGATGTGTTGCTCTGGTTGCGCCTGTTGGCAGTAAACATGACCAGATATCTGGATACCATGGGTGTTCAGCTTGATCAAGACCAGACATCAGAACTACTGCACCTCTGGCGCTACGTAGGCTACCTGCTGGGCCTGCCTGAGGGGCCTCTGAAAGAAATGCTTTTCGAGCCCGAATATGTTTATTTTTTCGAAAGCCAAATTGAAGTTGATGAAATCAGCAGAACCCTTACGCACAGTCTGTTAAAAAATATGGCAGGTCAGACCCCATTTTTTCTACCGCGCCCGATACTCTATGAGCTGAGCCGCTCATTTGTTGGTGAGCAGCGGGCCTCAGCACTTGCCTACCCTGGCGCATCACCATGGGCTGCTGTTCTAAACCTACTGCCTTCTGCTCAAAGAATCATTAGCTCTCTGCAGAAGACAATTCCTCCCACAAAAATCATTGCAACCTTCACGGGCAGCGTTCTGGCTGAAAATATTATCAGGGCCAATCTTAACCCGGCAGCTTGAGGCAGTAAGTACTTATTACCTATAAAAGAATAGACAGAGTGAAATAAAATTCCATCAAGTACTGGTGGAGTTTGTAAATAAAACCTTTTACACAGACAAGGTCTCTGAACTAAACTCTTTCGGCTCTTTTCTGGGTAACCTGCAATACCTCAGCTTAGACGCTGAACTCAAAGACAAAAAGGGTAATATCTTGGTACAACCCAAGCGACCCTTGACTGCGCAGATTGTGAAGGCCCTGTCTTCGCGCGAAGATGACAATGAATTCAAATTCTACCTCGATAACTCAAAGAGCTTTAACGAGGCCCTGGTTGCAAGAATAGTAAAAGAAATCAACCAGCATATCAGTCTTGCTGATTTTTCTTACGCCTCTTTTCTTTTAGACAAGCAGAGAATTAATACCAGCCGGGTGGCAACCCTGGCTCTGGGCAATGACTTCTTCAAAGGTTTTATTACCATGCTGCTCTATGAGCACAAACCCATTGCCAACCATTTATTTGAGGTGGCGCTCACCAGTGTAGGTCTGATGGCCAACCTCAAACCCAATACCTTTTCAAATGGTGAACTGGCCAAGATTTTTATCGCAGGCATTCTGCATGATTACAGTATCTCACAGACTGTCATGTGGGAAGAAAAAGACATCTTCTCATCTGAAAACCCCAACCAGCACGATGTTGAATCAGCTTCACAGGTTTCGAACCAGAAAATTGATGAAGACATACCAGAAATTATCAAGTACAACAACCACCTGCGCAACAACTACCAGGGGGTGGCCAAGGGTGGGTCGTGGTTCAATGACCCTGTTGAGCTGATGTCGGTGATTATCAACATTGTTGAGTATTATACCTACGTGCGCCGCGATGTAATGAAAAGAGGCGGTGTTGAAGACCCCATGAGTGTCGTAATGTATGAAATCTCACTCGAGGCAGAAAAAGGTTTCTTTCCTAAACCTTTGATTGGCCTGTTTGAAGGTTACTTCTCAAAGTATGCTGAGTTCTTTAAATATGGTGAAGGTATTGGTGCGGTTGAGAACCAGTGCCCCCATGGCCCCTACGCCCTCGCCTACCCAAAACCCAAGTCAACCCAGGTACTCTGCAAGAACAGCGAAGTACCCTGCCCCCACCGTTATTCGGGCAAACAGCTCAACGTGGTGCGGTCAGAAAATGATATGACAGGCCGTTACGGTGAGCATCTATATCCCGGTTGGTATGATAAGTGCGACTTTTCTGAGCAGTTACCAGCCCCACCCAAAAATTTCTAATGTCACTTATACCTGTTAAAGAATATGCCAGCCTTTCGGCTGAAGCAATTGATGCTATTATTGAGCGGGCCAGCTTGAACCCGGCAGAGATCATCAGCAATCTCGTTAAACCAATGGCCGCAGAATTCAAAAAAGACGGCCTTGGTACGCTGAAGAAATACTCGCTGAAGTTTGACAAGGCCTTCTGCCAACCTGCGGTTCTTGAAAAAAGCCACCTTAAAGCAGCTATTGATAGAGTTCATCAAGAAAACAGCGAGGCCATAGGGGCCTTTGAGAAAGCAATCGATAATATAACAACTTTTCACAAAGGGCAGGTTCTTGAGGGTTTTGAAACAGAAATCGATGATAACACCCTGGGTCTCAAGTATGTTCCCTTTGATGCCTGTGCTCTGTATGTGCCGGGGGGCAAGGCCCTTTACCCAACCACTGTGATGATGGGCATTATTCCCGCCCGTCTGGCCGGGGTTGGCGATATAACTATTATCAGCCCGCCCAATGCTGAACTGGGCGGTGTACCTGATGTTGTTCAGGCCATTGCTTCTCTCGCAGGGGCAGACAGGCTGCTGCAGGCCGG
>CAZHLC010000145.1:0-8140 GCA_964532545.1 uncultured Leptospiraceae bacterium
AACTGAGCGTATTCAGAATACAAGGGCTTTGCCCCAAAGCCCTGTACACAGAAAGGTTCTGACCTACGATAGCTATGGTCGCCCGCATAAGTTATCTGATGGTCTTTCACATCTTTTTACAGACCTTAAACCACAAGAAATCACCTATTTCTACCCAGATTAATCCTCTCATACCCCTCGATTCTCAGAATCGAGCACTCAAACCCCAGAATCAATGAGCTCTGCAGGGCAAATCTACTTAAATTGGCGCCTGAATTTGAAGGAGTTTTTATGTACCACTTTAAGATTGCAGATACCCGCGATGAGCTTTCACAGATTCATACCCTGAATCACCAGGTTTTCTGTGAAGAAATTGGCCAATATGAGACTAATAAAAACGGGCTGAAAATCGATCGTTTTCATAAATCAAACACCTATTTGATTGCCCTATTACAAGACAAGGTAATCGCCATGGTCTCAATCAATTTCAAAAGGCCCTTTTCGCTTGATGCAAAGCTGCCTGGCCTTGATCATTATTTGCCTGCCCACCGCAACTGTGCAGAAGTAAGATTGCTGGCTGTTAAACCTGAGCATCGCCGCACACGCGTTGTACCAGGTCTGCTAGACTACTGCCGCGATTTCTGCCTGATTAATGAAATAGATCTGCTGTTAATCAGTGGCATTCTACAACAACAGCCCATCTATAAACGGCTGGGCTTTAAACCCTTTGCGTACAAGGTGGGCAAAGACGGGGTTGTCTTTCAACCCATGCTGATGAAGATTGATACAGAAACCCGGGCAACCGAAGTGAAAGGCTTTACGACCACTGAGAAAAACTTTCTGCCCGGGCCTGTACCGATTGCAGCAGAAACCAGAAGAATGCTCAGTCTGGCCCCAGTGCCCCATCGTTCACCCTCTTTTAAAACCGCCTTCGGTTTACTTCGCAACAAACTATGCCAATTGACCAGAGCAAGGGGTGTACATGTTTTTGCAGGCGGGGGAACTCTTGCCAATGATATGGTGGCGGCCCAGTTGAGTACGCTGGCCGGCCGGGGCCTCATACTCAGTAATGGCGAATTTGGCAAGCGCCTGATTGATCATGCTGATCGTCAGGGGTTAGCCTTCGAGGCAATGAACTTTGGCTGGGGCCAACCGTTTAATTACAAGGCCATTGGTCGTTATCTTAAACAGGTAAAACCTGAATACATCTGGTTTACCCATTGTGAAACTTCAACCGGAATATTGAACGACCTTGAGCTTTTAACCCATCTTGCCAATAAAACCGACACTAAGGTTTGCGTTGATTGTGTCAGTACAATTGGGGCCATCTCATTAGATCTAAGTCAGGTATACCTGGCCAGCGCCTCTTCAGGCAAGGCACTCTCTGCCGTCGCTGGCCTGGGCATGGTTTTCGGCAATCATTTCGATAAGCTTGCGCCCAACCCCTTTATTTCACGCTCGCTTGATTTAGCACTCTATGAACAAACTGAGGGAGTCGCCTTTACCATCACCTCAACTCTGGTTTTTTGTCTGCTGCATTCACTTTCTCACCGCGATTGGTTGCAGCGTTATGAGAGCATACAGACAAATATGCGCCGCCTTCTCGACTATCTGCAAGAGCATAGCATTGCAGCTCTGGCTGACCAGCCAGGTCTCTGTGCGCCTATAGTGTCAATACCATTACCAGAGTGGCTGCCCAGCGTTGTGGTCGGCAATTATCTAAAACAGGTAGGCATTGACATTCACTACCACAGCCGTTACCTCAAGGCTCATAATATTGTGCAAATCGCCTGCATGGGCGATTACCAGTGCGATGATTTACTGAAGGTGGCGCGCTTGATCAAGAACGCTGTTGATTTGCGTCTAAATAAGTTGCAGCCCAGACTCGCTTCTGTGGTATGAGAGAATTGGTAATGATGATTTGCTTAGATTACTCAATTCAACCAATTCTCGAGGCGCAAATTCGGAATGCGGTCAAAATGTCTGGTATTACCAGTCACAAGGCCTTCACAATGAACAAGCGCTGAAGATGCCACCAGCAAATCAGCATCAGCAAGGCGGTTACCAGATATTTCAAGCTGAGCCTTGAGTTTACCAAACGTATCTAATGTTTCGATACCGGCAGGCAAAAGAATGACCGTTAACAGAAATTGCTCAATGAGTAAGAGGTTCGCTTCGGCTTGTTTTGATTTGTGCGCACCATAGTACAATTCAGCCGCGCTCATGAACGAAATAGCCACTTCGCCATGGTAACGCCCCCGGTGCGAAAGCACCTTTGCGTTACCCTTCAGCAATGCAATGCATATGTCAGTATCAATCTGAATCAAAACTTACCGACCGGCCTTCAGTACGGCCAGAGAGAATCTCTTCGTAGATCTCTTGCTCGTCACGTTCATCTTTCCACTGGCCTGAGAGCTGATGCCAAATTGCAATTTGGGCACCCTTAGATATTGCAGGCAGCTCACTTACCCTGGTTTCAGCCAAACCCTTCTCAAGAGTAAATAGAATCTGACTATTAAGGCTTCTGCGCTCTCTCTTTGAAATAGCTTTCAACCTTTCAACCACGTTATCTGGTATGCCTCTTACCGTAATGTTCATTTGGTTATATTTTATAACTACTTTAGTGACATAGCCAAAAATATCCGAATTCACTAAAAACCAATTGACTCGCTAGTCACTTTTTGCTAAATCGTAAGCCATAATCATAGAGCTCTGGGCTCTACTAAAAAACATGACCAAGATTATGATCTGATAACCCTTTGCGTAGAAATTTGTCGCTTTAGAGGTTATATTCTTCTATTATTATGTGGGGAGCTTATGAAAAGTGCAGTTAAGCAAATTTCGTTCGATTCTAATACTGGCCCTGTTGGCTAGTTTTTTCACTTATTGTTCAGACGACCTTGAGAGGGCCGAAGAGAGTGCCATACCCGGCACAACTCAGAAATACCGCATAATGTGGCGCGATAATCCCGCCACCACCATGACCATTGGCTGGGTGCAAACCGGCAAAAAAGAAGCCAGGGTCTATTACGGCACTGACGATCACGGTCAAGACTATGAAAAATATGAAAATGTAAAAGAGGTCGACCAGAGCCGCGACTATAAGAGCATGAAGCATAAATTCGCGCGTCTTACCGGTCTGCAGCCCGATCAGGCCTATTACTTTGTTATTCGCGACGAAGAATATACCAGCCCGCGCTTCTGGTTTCTCACAGCCCCTAATACCGCGAAACGAATCACCGCCATTTCAGGTGGCGACTCACGTAATAACCGTGAGATTCGCCGCAAGGCCAATGCCATGGTAGCCAAGCTGCGACCTCTGTTTGTGATGTTCGGCGGCGATATGACCGAATTTGGCACCAGCAGCGAGTGGAAGGCCTGGCTGAACGACTGGCAGCTGACTATCGCCGAAGATGGCCGCATGTTCCCGGTTATTGCGGCCCGGGGCAATCACGAAAAAAGTAATAAAGAGATAGAATATATCTTTGATGTACCCAGCTCGAATGTAACCTATGGTTTAACTATCGGTGGAAACTTTCTGCGGGTCTACACTCTCAACTCTGAGATCTCAATCGCCGGCGACCAGACCACATGGCTCAGCAACGATCTGGCAGCCAACAATGCAGTAAAATGGAAGTTTGCCCAGTACCACAAACCCATGCGACCCCACGTTAAGTCAAAGTCAGAACAAGACGGAATGTATAACTCATGGGCCAACCTGTTTTACCAGCATAAGGTGCAGGTGGTGGTTGAAAGCGATGCCCATACTGTAAAAACCACCTGGCCTGTGCGCCCCTCAACCAACGGTGACACAGCACAACCCGGTGATGTTGGCGGCGCGGCCGAAGGATTTCGCCGCAATGACAACGGCACAGTCTATATGGGCGAAGGCACCTGGGGCGCCCCCCTGCGTGGTGCCGACGACTCAAAGGTATGGACGCGTGACGCAGGCAAGTTCAACCAGTTTAAGTGGATCAACATCGCCTCAGACAAGGTAGAAATTCGTACCGTACGTTATGAAAATGCCGATGAAGTAAACTCGGTTGATGACCTCAACCCCTACACTCCCCCCGCAAATATCGATATCTGGAATGCGCCCAATGGCTCAACCGTAACCATTCAGGCGCCCGGTGTGACCTCAGTACCTGCCGTTACGGTAAATTCACCCAGTAACAATGCCTTCTATAACAGCGGCCAGTCAGTTTTGATTGATGTAGCCGCCACAGATACCAATGGCATCGACCGCGTTGAGTTCTATGCCAACGGCACCTTCTTAGGGCAAGATGTCAGTGCCCCCTATACCTACATGTGGGCCAGCCCACCCCCGGGTGTCAGCACCATTACGGTAAACGCTGTGAATATCAATGAGGCTTCAACCGAGGCCTACCGCCTGATCTCAGTGGGCACCCAGACCAAATCATGGCGCATCAGCTCAACGAATGACGATGCTGAAGAGAAGGCCAGCAATGGTGACATCGATCTCAATTCAAGTGACCTTGAGTTGACCTACGATTCGAACAGTATCTTGCCTGGCTTTGGTCAGGTCATTGGCCTGCGCTTTACGGGGGTAGATATTCCCAATGGGGCCACGGTAGTAAATGCATACATTCAGTTTACCACCGATGAAACAGATGATGAGACCACCGTGCTGAATATCAAAGGTGAAAAGGTCGGCTATGCCGGTGCCTTTAACAGCACCGACTATGATATCTCATCGCGCAGCACCACCGGTGCCGCCGTACAGTGGATCGTGCCAGCATGGAGCACCGTCGGTGCAGCCCAGAGCACCCAGCGCACCCCCAACATAACCTAGATTGTACAAGAGATTGTGAATCAAGGTTCATGGAACCCGGGCAACGCCCTGGCAATTATCATCAGCGGCAGCGGCCAGCGCATCGCAGAATCATACGATGGCGAAAGCAACCTGGCACCCAAGCTGGTGGTCGAATTCGGAAACTAGTTCCCGCTATTAAACAATAGGGCGAGGATAGGTAGGATTCGAAGGATGCGAAAGATTTATTTAGAGGAATGTTCAATTACGAAACTCTGTAAATTATCAGCATCTTTGCCAGCACTATCTCTGCCGTTTGTTAAAAAATAATCTTTTGTGTTGGAAAAACAATGACAAACCGTATTACAACAGACCCCAGGGTTCGCGGTGGCGAGCCAGTGATTAAAGATACTGATGTGATGGTTAATGAAGTACGCTCAATGTTCGAGGGCGGCTATAGCCCCGATGTAATAGCCGGCATACTTCCCCAGCTGAGCCGGCAAGATGTGCTGGCCGCGCTTGAGTACGCCCAAACCAGCTGAGACTGGGTCGCAGTAGGGCCGAGCGCTCGAATAGTACTTTTCAAAAATTGTATCTTTCTAATGATCGCCCAGTTCTAAATGCAAAAAGCCTCAGCCTACCTCGAAAAACTATCACAGCCTGAAAAGACCCTGCTGTTCTTCAAGGTAATCTGCGCCATGCTGCTGGCCGGCCGGGCCTGGCAGCACTTCAGCTGGGATGTTCCGTACCGGGCCATTCTATGGAACCAATCGCTTTTGCAGGGGCTGGTACGCACCCTCTTTGGTATGCAGTGGTCAGATTATGCCAGCTCAGATACAGTCGATACTTCGATCTATATTTTTCAGGCTTTTATTGGCACTCTGCTGCTGGGCGCCATGGCTGCGGCCATTCTTATTCGCAGACAGAACCGCTTAACCAGCTACACCCTTTATGGGGCTAGCACTGGTTTATTTCTGCTGGCGCTGCTCTATTTTTTCAGCAAGTTTTGGCAAGTTGGCATGCTGATTGAGCTGACCAGCCAGTTTATGACGCCCATGTTTCTAGTATGGCTGGCGAATAAACCAGATTATAAACACTTCGACCTGTTTCTAAGAATTGCGGTGGCCCTGACTTTTCTTGGTCATGGCCTGTATGCCATCGGAATACATCCCGTACCGGGGCACTTTATCGACATGGTCATTCTGTCGCTGCATGTGAGTGAAACTACGGCCCGTGGCATACTGGCCATGGCCGGGGCTATTGATATACTCATTGCCATTGCCATCTTCATACCCCGAAGCGACATCTATAAGCCGCTGCTAATCTGGGCCATCACCTGGGGTTTTCTTACAGCCCTCGCAAGAGTCTATGCCCATGTAAGCTTTGGTAATCTCGGCCCGGGGCTAGACCGCTGGCTGTATGAGACCATACTGCGGGCGCCCCATTATGGCGTACCTGCTCTGCTGCTGCTGCGGCACTACCAGACTAAGAGCCAATAAACTCTAGAGCTTCACGAATGGTGGGGCGCAGATGAAAAACCTTATCGAGGCGCCCCATAGTGAACAGCCTGTTGTGACGGGTCGCCTGAGCTATGACCATTTTAGCACCTTTCTCTTTAGACTTACGGTGGCCCGCGATCAATACACCCAGACCCGATGAATCAATAAAGTCAACGTTACTTAACTCTACAATGATACCTTTACGGTCATTATTAAGAGCACCCATGATCACACTGCGCAACTGGGCCTGGTTAGGCAGATCAAGAGAGCCCTTACAATAGATAACCAGTGAGTCTCTGATTACATCGGTATGAATTTCCACCCCTACGACTTATCAGTCAGTTGCCCTTCTGTAAACCAAAGAAAATGTCTTTTCGTCTACAGCCAGGTTGGAATCAGACTGATGCAGAAGCCCAACGTCTACCTGATTGGCCCACGCGCTGCTGGTAAATCAAAGACAGGTAAACGACTGCATAAATTTCTGGGGTACCAGTTGCTTTCAACTGACACCTTGATATGTTATGAATCAGGGCTCACCATACCAGAGTATGTTGAAAAAGAGGGCTGGGCCGCCTTTCGCGATCTTGAGTATCAGGTATTGCAGAAAGCCAGCCGCACGAAGAATGCCCTGATTGATTGCGGTGGTGGTATTCTCATCGATCTTGATGAGCAGGGCAACGAAATCTACAGCGAGCGCAAGGCGAATATCATTAAAGAGGGCTTTGTAATTTTTTTAAATGCAAACCACGACTACATTATTGCCAAGGTTGAAAGCGACCCTGCCAGGCCTTCGCTTTCAGACCGGGTCAGCTTTGCCAACCTGTTAAAAAGACGCGAGCCTTACTACAAAAAAGCGGCTAAGCTGCAGATTAATACCACAGGGCGACGCGGCAAAGACGTTGCTGTGCTGGCCCTGCCCCACCTTGAGAAGGCAGGCTTTGACATTGTTCGACAGTACCGCAGCGACCCCAGGGCCTTGAGCCTGCCCTTTTAAAGATTATCACGGCCAAATTTGTACCTGTAAACCAGGTAACTTTACTTAATTGGCAAACCTAGTGCACCTTGAAAACGGTCACCTTCTCGGCCCGGCCCTTTACTTCAACCTGGCCCATGTTTTCAGTCTCTTCGGCCAGGTGTTCAAGCCCTACCAGGGTTTCGGCAGAGATCAGCAACTGAGAATCAAACTGCTTATTTAACTGCTCAATGCGAGAGGCAAGGTTGACGACATCACCAATGATGGTGTATTCTTTGCGGGTCTGGCTGCCAATATTGCCCACCACCGCATGGCCCGAGTGAATGCCGATACCCACACGCGTACTGGGTATTTCATCGGTCGCCACCCGCCGCTCGAGCTCGGCAATAATTTCTTTGGCTGCAGCCAGGCTGTTGGCCCGGTGTTCATTTGAATCAATGGGCGCACCAAACAGTGCAATGAAACCATCACCCAGAAACTTGTTTATGATACCATGATGTTTATTAACAATATCGATCATAAAATCGAATAGCTGGTTAAGATAGGCAAATACCTCTTCTGCATGTTTAGCCTCTGAGAAACTGGTAAAATTGCGAATATCAAGAAACATCACGCTGACATTTTTTTCTTCTGATTCTTTTTCTTTCTCTTGATCGAGCAGCTTCTCAACGACCGCAGGTGAGAGGTGCTGGCCAAACACAGACATAACCCGGTTGCGCTCAGCCTGGTGAGCCAGTGAGTTCTCTAGATTCAGGCGTATTCGCTTAGAGATAAAGCCAGCGGCCATGCCTGCCACAAACAGAAGAAGCCCCTTGGCCAGATGGTTAAGCGGCGAATAAACAAAACCCTCACCGGGAAAATTTGCCAATACCGCATAAGAAATAGTAAAGTACTGGGCCGAAGCCATTACCCCAGAAA
>CAZHLC010000146.1:0-8107 GCA_964532545.1 uncultured Leptospiraceae bacterium
ATCGTGAAAAGAGACCCCGCTTTACCTACCCCGACGACTGGCAGAAGGTTAAACTCTGCCGTTTTACCGGTAAGCTGGCCTACCAGAACTGCCCTGGTTATGTAGAACATCTACCTACTGAGCAAATACCTGAAGAAGAATGCGATTCAGATCATCGCCGACGTAAAGAGGGCGAAGACTTTCTGCCGCGAATCACATCGCCTGTGTTTGGTGAAGAATACTATATTGATAAAGAGCGCCCCCTGAACAGCCAGAAGATTCTTCTGAAAATTATTCTACCGCAGAAACTGCCTGGCAAATTCTTCTACCAGCTTAATGATTTTGATAAGGTCGAACTTAACAATGAAGTACGCGAGCTAATGATTCCCCGCCGGGGTGAAAACCAGGTTACCATTTACCATCAGGGTGAGATCTGGCAGCAGGTTAACTGGCGCGTCTACTAGGTACAGCTTGAAAAAGATAGTCTTACAACAATCAGTAATCATCGCAGCCCTGCTGCTTTTAAATGGGTTGGCTCATTTACTCAATGGTAATCTGGTATCTGCCCTAATGCAGTTTAATATTTTTCCCCTGAGTAACAGTTGGTTTTCGGTTTTATTCTGGCTAAGCCTGGCTGCGGCCGGCTTTGAAACTAAATGGTATCGCCTGATAATTAGCTGCTCAACCAGCCTTGCACTGGTAGGCATCATCGCCCAGGCAATGATTGCTGCTCTATACCAGATTGATCTGAGCGCGACGCTTGCTCTATACACTATTACTAACCTTGAGTTTTTACAGGGTGATTTTTTTCCGCTGTTGAGTAACCTGTCTGTTGGCATACTCATCTTCTGCCTCGCGGCTCTTGTGGCTGGCTGGGCGCTGTTACGGTTCATCGGCAGTTTCAAAGAGCAACACAGTATGTCTTTAGCGCCCATTGGCCTGGCCCTGGCCTTAAGTACACTTTTTATCAACCCTCAAACCTCTTCACTGCTGCAGGCCAATGAGAAACAAATCTCGCTACCAGAATACCCGGTTAAAAGCTACTTTAAAAACAAGTTGCCTGCAAAAACCCATCTGGTAGTATTTATTCTCGAAAGCGTGGCCGAAGACGACGGTGTCTGGGCTAAATCACGGGCCTTTGGTGACCGTGATGATGTTCTGCGAGTCGAACACTTTTATGTGCCAACCCCGCACTCTACCCAAACTCTGTATAGTCTGTTCACCGGCCGCTACACTGAGTATAAAAGGCGGCCCCGCCTTGCAGGCCTTGAAAAACTACATCACCTGCCCAAATCGCTGCAAAAGGCAGGCTATCAGGTGAGATTTCTGACAACCCAGCCCACCCGCTTTGAAGACCTGAATCTGATGCTGCGCAAACTGGGCATTCATTTTAAAGACAAAGAACACTTCACCCAGACTTTTGGGGGTTTTGAAGATTTTACCTGGGGTATGAACGATGCGGTACTTTACGAAGAAATAAAAAAGAACCAGACCTTTGCAGAACCTACGGCCCTGTTCATTCAATTCTCGCAGACTCACAGCCCCTATTTTACCACTGGGCCGACCGTTGAGCGCGACCATGAGCGCCATGCCGCAGCTCTGCAAGAAAACCTGCAGGTCATTGACCAGATTGTTGAGAATCTGAGCGCGCGCGAAAATAACTTTCTATTTGTTCTGCTTGCAGACCATGGTGAGTCTTTTGGTGAATTTGGTTTTCAAAGACATGACTTCTCGTTATACAATCACGAAGTCAGAATACCCTTTGCTTTGCGGCACCCGGTTTTTAAAAATCAAAAATACCAACCAGGCCCAGCCAGTATTCTTGATTTCTATGCCACCATGGTTGATCTACTGGGGCTACAGAAACCAGATCAGCCAACCATGGGCACATCAATCTTTAATCAGAACCGCTCATTGAAGCTGCTGCTGCGTGCCTGGGGCACTGACGATTACCGCGGTCTTATAGAAAGCGACTCTAAATATATTTTTGACCGGCGTCGTAATAAGCTGAACACCATGAGTCTAGACGACACCGGCATTAAACCGGTGCCATTAAACTTCTTCGGTGACAACTTTGTAAAAAGACTCTATTCAACCAACCCCTGAATCAGGGGGCGAACATATTGAACATGATACCGTAATTTTCTGGCAGGGCCCGCTGCACCCAGTCGATCAGGTGGGCATCGAGGCCAATGAGAATACGGTCATCTTTTTTGCGAATGCCCTTCATAATAACCTCTGCAGCTTCATCGGGCGTGGTTCGCGCAATCTGCTGAAACTGTTGGGCAGCCTGACTGTGTGACTGCCCCTGCCACTGGGTTTTATAACGGGCGCTGGCCGCAATGTTGGTACGAATACCGCCAGGGTGAATACAGCTTACCCCGATTGAGGTATCTTTCAGCTCATATTTCAGTGATTCGGTAAAGCCGCGCACGGCAAACTTGGCGGCGTTATAGGCCGACTGGGTGGGCACACCAATCATGCCGAAAACACTTGAAACATTGGCAATATGGGCTTCGTCTACCTTGCGCAGGTGGGGTAGAAAGAACTTGGTTCCGTAAACCACGCCCCAGAAATTGATGCTCATCATCCACTCTATGTCTTCGATGCTTTCTTCTTCAACAGTGGCTGACAGGCCGACCCCGGCATTGTTAATCACCAGGTTTACCTTGCCAAAGAAATCAATGACCTTCTCAGGGTATTTCTGCATGGCTTTCTTATCTGATACATCGAGCACTGTATCGAGAACCTTCACCCCCGATGAGCTCAACATATTCATGGTTTCAGCCAGGGTATCTTCTTTGACATCTGATATGGCTAGATGGCACCCCTCAGAAGCTAACTTCAGAGCAAGGGCCCGGCCAATGCCTGAGCCTGCCCCGGTAACTACGGCAACTTTATCTTTAAATGACTTCATGGGTGCCAAATTATGTAATTTCAGGCAGCCAGACGACCACTATTATCATTCGGCACTAATTTTGCACCGCCTCATTTCTAAAATATTTTCGTTTTCACACCGTTAAAGTGTATAGAATCTAATCAAAATGGCCCGTTTTGCGATTACAGACATACATGGCTGCCTGAAAACCTTTCGCAACCTGCTTGAAGACAAGCTGCAGGTCAGTAAACGTGACTCAGTATATCTTCTGGGTGACTATGTTGACCGTGGCCCTGACAGCAAGGGGGTTCTTGATTATATCATGAATCTGCAAAAGAAGGGATATAAAATCGAGGGGCTACGGGGTAACCATGAAGACATGATGGTTAAGTCTCTGTTTGGCGAAGGCCAGAAACAGCACTGGTTTCGCAACGGTGGCCGGGCTACCATGGCCAGTTTCAAGGTTGAAAACCCCAAAGACATTCAACCCCGCTACTTTGATTTTATTGATTCACTGAATTATTTTTTTGAACTTGATGATTATCTGCTGGTACATGCGGGTTTCAACTTCAAAAATGAGAATATCTTTGAAGACAAAGAATACATGTTATGGACACGCAACCACCGCCCTAAAAAGGAAATGCTGGGTGGTAAAAAGGTAGTGCATGGGCACACGCCCATTACCCAGCTGACCCTGTCTCGCCAGTTTAAAAACGGCCAGACTCTCGATATCAATCTCGATAATGGCTGCGTTTATCAAAATGACGGCTATAATCACCTGGTTGCTTTAAACCTTGACAACCTCGAATTGACCTTTCAAGAGAATATCGATCTCGAATGACCCGCTTCAAACTGGTTCTTAAATTTCTGGGTATAGTTATTGCAGTCTATATCTTGTTTGCCTTTATTCAACCCTCACCTGATTACAGCTATAAACCAGTAAAGCTAGAAGAAGATTTTGATACCTACTACAAAAAAGAGCTGGCTGAAAGCAGGGCCCGTGGTGTTAAACCAGGCAACGAAGAAAAACTGATTCGTTACGGTAAAAAAACCAGCATAGCCTTTATCTATTTTCATGGTTACAGCGCTTCAAGAGCCGAGGGTGAGTACGTAGTTGACAGGCTGGCCAGGCGCTACCGGGCCAATACTTACTATGTCATTCTACCAGGCCATGGCGCCGACAAAGAACACCATCGCAAAGTTAAATTCGATGCCTATCTGCAACACGCAGAGACAGCCCTTCAGATGATGCCCAAACTGGGTGATGATGTCTACATTGTGGCAACCAGCATGGGTGGCCTGATCTCAACCTATCTTGCAGGCAAATACAACAAAATCGTCAAAGGAGTGATCATGTTTTCACCCTTCTATGAGTTTGCCAACTCTACAGCCCAACTGCTTTATCTACCCGGTGGTAACAAGCTGGCCCAGATGATTCAGGGTAAAACCACAAAGTGGAATGATAAACCCGACGACATCTATGACCCCGCCATGAAAAACCACTGGATCACCGAAAAGTACGTATCTGCGCTGGCCAACATTGTGGCGCTGCGGCGTTTGTTTGCCAACGAAGAAACCTGGCGTAAAGTGAAACAGCCCTTGCTGATGATGTATTACTATAAAGACGAGCAGAACGAAGATGACGTGGCCAGTGTCTCAGCCATGGTTGAAGCCTTCAAATACATGGGGCAGAATTCTCTCAGCAAAGCCGTACCGGTTGTCAGAGGTGACCACATTCTGGCCAGCAGCCTGGCAGACACTGACAAAGAAATTGTTATGAAAGAAACCACTGCCTTTATAAACGCGGTTAACCGGCAGCTTCGATCTTCGCAGTAAGACTCTGCAGATACTGTTGGCAACCCTCGCTGCCCTCGTGGGGCGCCCAGTCAGCAAACTCTTTGTCAGTGGTAACCTCATAGGGCCCTGGCTTTACCTCATAACAGATGGCCTGCTCAGATAAAACCACCAGAGTATGCCAGACACCCGGGGCAATGTCTATGCCGTGAGTGCCCTCTTTTTCGAAGCCATGAAGAAAATAAATCTGATCTATTTCGCCATTTTTCTTGAAAGTAACAAAGGCCACTTCACCTTTTAGAATCAAAAAGGCCTCGGCCTTGGGTGGGTTGGCATGGCGGTGAGGGGTAATGTAGGTACCCTTAAGCATTACATTGAGAAAACGATGAGGGTTATCAGAAAGTGATGGGTGAAAGTTATAGTTTTTGCGCAATCGATCGCTTTGCTGGGCCCCAGCGAGAACTGTTTCGAAAAGCTGTTGGTCAATAAGCTGTACTTTGGCCATGCCTACGGGTTTTGAGTTTCAAACTCTGTGTAAAGCTGATAGTTCTTGACCCGAAATAATGGCCTGCAACAACCCGGCGTGAAGCGAAGAATTCTGAAACAGAAAATAAAAAGGTCAGCCATAGTGACATCAGTCTGGCTGGGGCTGGGTTGGTTTCTCTACCTGCAAGAGCACCTCATTAGAATATCGCCCGATTTTGCTTCTTTTGAGCAGGGTGGTTACAGCGCCTTTGCAAACTTTATAACTTACACCTTCGGTTCAATGCTGGGTGGGCTGCTGGTTTCAGCAATGGAATTCTTCTGGTTTGAGGGCAAGTTTCGCGGCAAATCACTGGGCTATGTAATACTGATAAAAACAGCTTTAATCATTTTCGGTTATCTGATCATAACTACCGCTTTATCTTTTGCCTATAACCAGATATTATATGAACAGCTGAACCCCTTTGATAAGCGCGTGTTACAGAATGTCGCAGAATACTTCTTCAGCAGCTATTATTTCGCCAACACCATGATGTGGTTTTTTCTGATCGCGCTGACTGTAGTTTTTATAGAGATTACCACTGTTTTCGGGCCCGGGGTGTTATTTCGGTTTATCGCGGGCAAGTACCGTATACCCCGCACTGAAGAAAGAATCTTCATGTTTGTAGATCTGGTGGGCTCAACCTCAATTGCTGAACAACTTGGTGCCAAACAGTTTTTCAGGTTCGTTCAAGATTTTGTGTGGGATGTCACTCAGGTGATTAACCAGTATCGTGGTGAAATCTATAAATATGTTGGTGATGAAATCATCATTACCTGGCCAAAGGCCAGGGCCAGCCAGAATGTTGATGCCCTTCACTGTTTTTTCGAAATGCAGAATCGTATTAGAATGCTATCTGAAAGCTACCAGAAGAAGTTTCAAAGGGTTCCTGAATTTCGGGCTGGCCTGCATCTGGGCCCTGCCATGGTGGGTGAATTAGGTATCATTAAAAAAGAAATTGCTTACAGCGGTGATACCCTGAACACCACCGCCCGCATTCAGGCCCAGTGTAAAAACCACCGGGTAGATATTGCAATCAGCGAGGCCCTGAACAAGAATGTTGAACTTACACACAGCGGCCTGGCAGTCAAAAGTCTGGGCGAGGTTGAGCTGAGTGGCAAGATCGAAAAAATGAATCTTTTTACGGTGGGCTACGATGTTTAATCTACTGCTCTACGCAGACCGAATAGGCCAAGTACCGGCCCGGGTAGTAACAGCAAATACAGATATTGCCATGCTAAATATGCCTTAGCCCAGTCAAGCAGCTGAATCGAGAAAATGGTAATGAGAAAACCAATGCTGTTGACAATAATTAATGCGCTGCCCCGCAGAGTTTCAGGGGCATTATGGGCCACCAGGGTCGAAAACTGGGGAGAATCGCCCACCACGGTAATTCCCCAGATGATATAGAGAACCAGAAAGGCCCAATATGGCAGATCTGGGCTGAAAACAGACATAGTTATGCACAGGGCTGAAATCAGCAATTGAAGGGCTGCTACCCGTTTACTGCCAATTTTCAGGGCTAAGTATCCCCCCGCTACACACCCCAAAAACCCAGCAGCAATGATGAAAAAACTGAGATTTGAGATATTCTCGAGGTGCATTGCTGCGAATATGAAGGGTAGAAAGGCCCAGAAGGCGTAAAGTTCCCACATATGGCCAAAATAACCAAAGGCTGCGGCCCGTAGCCCCGGTTGGGCAAAAATGCGCATAATCGCTCTGATATCAAAGCCGCTGGCCCGCTTGATATAGGGCCCATCAGGCACAAATAGAAAAAGCGCCAGGCCGCCCACAGCAGCAATCACAGAAAGTGACAGAAGCAATTCATGGTAGGGTAGAGCCGAAAGCTGGCCCTGCAGTAGATGGGGCAGGGCGGTACCCAGCACCAGTGCCCCTACCAGATAACCCAGGGCCTTACCCAGGCCTTCTTTATACCAACCCGACGCAATCTGCATACCCACGGGGTAAATTCCGGCCAGGGTGAAGCCAGTGAACAAACGCCAGAGCAAAAGAGTCATTGGCCCCGTGGTGAGATAAGCGAGTGCAGCATTGAAAGCTGCGCCAAGAATCGCACAGCAGAAGAAAATATAACGCGGTGAGAAACGATCACTCAAATTGACAAAGGCAAGCAGAAGTGTTCCGCAGATAAAGCCCGCCTGCACACTTGAAGTAGCAAGACCAACGGCATTGTCACCCAGCGAGAGCTTCTCAATCAGACCCGGCAGCACTGCATTGGCAGCAAACCAGAGTGAACCACCGGCAATCTGTGCAAAAACAATGATGGGCAAGACATAATAAGGTCGCTTCACTGCTGCATGAGTGTCTAATAAGTGAAGCGGTCAATGAAAAAGGCAAAACTTGAACTTTTATCTTGACCTTGCGTCTAAACACAAGTATGGAAAGTCTCTTATGAAAAATATCAGCCGCTGGTTAGCCACTGCAATCATTTTACCTCTGCTTATTACAAGCTTCAGTTCGAACACGATACACGGCGAAAAAACAGAAATCATAAAGTATAGCGCAGACGAGTTACGCTCTGCCTCGTATGAAAACCTGTGGAAGACTCTGAACAAACAGGAAAAAGACGGTTTAACCCGCTCTGCTCTGAAAACCGCCAACAAGATCTACCAGAAGGCCGGCCTTGAAAAGAATCAAGAGCAGCTGATTAAATCACTGATCTATCGCCTTAAATTTGAATCGTGGGTAAACGAAGATGGTCAGGTGCTGGCCATGAACAACCTCTACAAAGAGATCGATAAGGCAGACTTTCCTGCTAAGAACATCATGCAGACCATGCAGGCTGAACTGTTTCTGAGGTATTACCGCCGTCATCGCTACCGTATTCACCGGCGCACCAAAACAGAAACAAAGGGTAAAGACATTCGCACGTGGAACCTCGACCCGATCTTCGAAGAATTCGACTCATTACACCG
>CAZHLC010000147.1:0-8100 GCA_964532545.1 uncultured Leptospiraceae bacterium
ATCTTCATACCCATATCGGTGAGAATTGACTCGGGGTGAAACTGAACGCCCACTGTCTGGGGGTGCTCTTTGACCTGCAGCCCCATGATAATGTTATCTTCTGTCTCAGCGGTAACCTGCAGAGAATCGGGCAGGTTCTGGTGATTTACAATCAATGAATGATAACGGGTTGCTGTGAATTCTCGCGGTAGCTCAGCAAACAGGCCCTGCTGGTTACAGATAATGGTACTGGTCTTACCGTGCATGATCTCTGGGGCCCTGATTACTTCACCCCCGAAGACCGCACCAATTGACTGGTGCCCCAGACAGACCCCGAAGATAGGCAGTTGCCCTGAAAACTTTTCAATGATGTTCATAGAAATGCCGGCTTCTTTCGGGGTCTTGGGGCCCGGCGAGATGATGATGCCTGCAGGTTTCATATCAGCGATTTCTTGCAGCGATATTTGATCGTTGCGAGCCACCTGCACTTCTTTATCAAGGGTACCCACATACTGCACCAGATTATAGGTGAACGAGTCGTAATTATCAAGTACAAAGATCACCGAATTTCTCCGTCGAAAACCAGCTCAACCGCGCGAAAAAGAGCCTGGGCTTTTTTGAAACATTCTTCGTTTTCTTTCAGCGGGTCTGAATCATAGACCAGCCCTGCCCCGGCCTGCACATAGAGGGTTTCGTTTCTTACCAGCATGGTGCGCAGAGCAATGGCAGAATCCATATTTTTGTCAAAACCAAAGTAACCAATGCAGCCCGAGTAAACTCCCCTGACTTCTTTTTCTAATTCTTCAATAATCTGCATGGCGCGCACCTTGGGCGCCCCGCTTACGGTGCCGGCCGGTAGAGTCGCCCAGAGGGCACTGAAGGCGTTGTACTTACTCTGCAATTTACCGATTACGTTTGAAACAATGTGCATCACATGGGAGTATTTTTCAATGATCATCATTTCAGTGACTTCAACACTGCCCGGCTGGCTGATGCGGCCTACATCGTTGCGCCCGAGATCGACCAGCATTACATGCTCGGCGATTTCTTTTTTGTCGGCCAGCAGAGTATCAGCCAGCTGCTGGTCTTCTTTTTCATCTTTGCCACGGCGGGCCGTGCCTGCAATGGGCCGTACCAGCACCTCATTTTCGACTTTCTGTACCAGTATTTCAGGTGATGAGCCTATTAATACCTCACCGGGAAAATTCAAGTAGAACATATAGGGGCTCGGGTTAGCGACCCGCAGAGCCCGGTAAATGAGAAAGGGGTCGTATTTATATTCTCGGTAAAAACGTTTTGAGAGTACTGTTTGAAAAATGTCACCCGCCTTCATATATTCACGGGCGGCTTCAACCATCTCAGTATACTCTTCTTCTGAGGTGTTCACCTGCCACTCTTGTTTATCTGCGGGGGCCGGGTGTTCTTTATCAAGAAACTCTTGCAGGTCACCACCGCTTCGTATTTTTTCTTCAAGAGCCTCAAGGTCGGCTACAGCCTGCTTATAGGCGGCCGGCGCATCTTCTGGGTTCTTTAAATAAACATTTTCGATAAAAGTAAGGCTGCCCTTTGCGTGATCAAATAGAATCACCTGCCGGGGAAAAACATAGACCATGTCATTTACACCCAGGGGGTCAGGCAGATGACTCAGCGCCTTATGACTGCTTTGATCAAATTCTTCTTTCAGGTTGATTCTTTCATAGTAACGTATAATATCATAGGCAAAGAAACCAACGGCCCCAGAGTGAAAGCCACTGATCTCTTCAGGTTGCCAGGCCTTAAACTGCTCGAAAACTTCTTCGAGGGCAAAAATTGGGTCGTTCTTCGCGAGCCTGTTTTCACCCTCGCCATCTTTAACAAAGAACTGGCCATCACGGCCATACACAACCGCCTGATGCTGCAGACCGATAATACTAAAGCGGCCCCGGCTCTCACCGCCAACCACCGACTCTAGCAAAAATGAATAGTCGAGTTTGAAACCACCGGCCTTGAGATAAAGGCTTACTGGCGTATCAAGATCACAGATTTCATGCCTGCTCACCGGAATTACATTGTAATCAGCGGCTAAGTCGCAGAATTGTTGCTCTGTAATCGACAGATGCATTAAGCAGAATTGTTTTGGCTTTCATGCTGAGAAGCATTAAACCATTTTACAATCGCGGTGCCCGCTCTGTTTTTGTCAAATGCAGACCGCTCTGGTTACCGGCACCCTGGGCTTCTCACCACTGCATTTAACAAAGCAGTTGCTCGCGGCCCGCTACCACGTAACCGCCACTGACAGGCCCGCAACTCTGAATGACAGCGGCCGCCGCGCCCTCGCGAAAAATATTGGCCTCGATTTATCAAACCCGAACCTGCATCTTGAAGGGGCTTATCTGCTAGATTTACCCAGTCTGCAGAGTATTGATATACCTCTTCTACCCCTTGATCTGGTGCAGCCTGTGGCCGAAGGCGTGGCAACCAGCTGGCTGTGGCTCGAGCAGAATCTTGATGTACCGCGGGTAAGAATTCTTGCGGTGCAGTCGGCCCCCTACATTGGTTCAAGTTACTTGATCTCGAACCGTAAGGTGCTGGAAACCGGCTTTGTCTATGACTACGGTGATGCACGCGATGGGCTCAAAAATACCATAGCATGGTTCAGAAAACAAGGGGTAATACAGTGATTAAAGAAATATCTATTAAATATAATGGCAGAACAACCACAGCCTACCATGGCGGCCAGGGCGAACCCATTCTGTTTTTGCATGGCTTTCCTGATATTAAAGACAGCTACCGCCACCAATTAGAATTTTTTACAAAAGAAGGTTACGAGGTTCTCGCTCCCATGTTGCCAGGCTATGAAGCCTCATCAAAAAACGAATCGACCCTCTATTACCTGGCCGAGCTGGCCGAGACAGTGATGAGCTGGCAGCAGAATCTGGGTTTTGAGAAGATACACTATGTGGGCCATGACTGGGGGGCCATGATTGGGCAGGCCGCAGCAGCAGGTTTTGCCCAGAACTTTGCCAGCTTTACTTCACTGGCTGTGCCACACTTGAAGAACCTGCCCTCGGGCCTCGCTGAAACCCCCACCCAGATTTTTAAATCGTGGTATATTGCATTTTTTCAACTGCCGGCTCTGCCCGAAATGGTGAGTGGCCTGTTAAATCAGAACCTGATTCGCCTGTTATGGAGCAATTGGTCACCGGGCTATACCCCCGAAAAACATGAGCTACAGAAGGTGCTTGACCAGCTGGCCAAGCGCGATGTCATGAAGCATGCCCTGGGCTATTACCGCGCCTTTTTGCCCAGCCACCTGCCTCTTTTCAGGCAGAGTTTAGATTTGATGCTGTCGAAGATAGATGTGCCATCTCTATTCATGGCCGGTGAAAAAGATGGCTGCCTTGATATTCACCTCTTTAACCAGATGAGGGGTGATGATTTTACCCGGGGTCACAGATTTGTTAAGCTGGCTGACTGTGGCCACTTTCTGCATCAAGAGAAGCCAGCTGAGGTGAATGCCCTTATACTCGAGCACATTCGTGCGAACCCCATCAATTGACAGTGATCACAGTGTAGAGCAAATCACTGGCAAACACTGACTGGGGTGAGATCATGGGTTCATTGTAAGGAACTCTTGCCCCATAACGTTTTTTCAAAACGCGTTTGACCACAGGGTGAGAAAGGTCATAATTTTTCAGGGGCTGCAGCTGCCCCAGCTTAATACCCAGGGCTCTGTTGAACAACTTATACACAAGCTCTGAACAATACATCTTTTTGTCTGACCAGTTAAATGCAAAATCATAGTTCTTACCCAGGTGTTTACGCCCTAGTTTTTTCATCAGGGTAATATTGGCAGCGCTCAGGCCTGCCGACAGGCGTTTAACAACGTAATGGCCCCGGCGCCCCCGCCTGATAAAACGCTTCAAGGGGGTGGCTCGAACCGGCTGAACCGCCTCAAAAACCATCCAGCGGTTTTTCTGACGAAACACAATACCTACATGGGTATAACGCGATTTAGTAGCCAACTTGATGGCACGGCCCTGCAGCGAACCTGTTTCTTGAAAGATAATATCGCCCTCGAGAGGTTTATAGGCCCAGAGCGAAGCTGAGCTTAATAATAATATGAATAAAAACTTCATACTATCTTAGACACTGAAAGGGCAGAGATGGGCTCAAAAAAACCAGGCAGATTGCAGAAAAAAACCGTCTGCTAGAGTAGCCCATCAGACGGAACATTACGATATACCTGGGTGCGCGGTATACCAAACCCGGCAAAGTCTCTCAGATTCATTGAGAAAAACACAGTCTGCTCAAAAAACGTCGCCCGGTCTCGGCGGCCCTCGCCAAAGAAGAAGGTTCGGCGCACAATACTGTAAGATACACGGGCAACCCAGCGATGCAGATCATGCTCAATGTTTGCATAAAAGCTTTCGAGGTTAAATACCGCCTGATTACGGTCAGCCTGGTTGAAGGGGTTCAGCGAACGTTTCAAATCTTCAAAAAAGTTCACGTCTTGGCGGTATCTTTCAACCTCGGCCGCCCTCGACTGCGCCCCCATGGTCAGACGCCAGTATCTATGAAGCTGCGTGTCAACTTCCCAGGTGAAAAGCATAACGTCTTGCCTGATATCAATAAAATCATGATGCCAGGTAAAGCCCACGCGTAACCTGATTAACTCTCTGAAGAAGAGAGGTTTGTAACCACCGAGCTGCATATAAAGACTGAGGTCGTTCACCGCACTGGTATTAAAACGAATAAGATAAACATATCTGTTTTCAAGACCAAGGCCCCAGTAATGGTGTTTACGCTTTTTACGCAGCCCAAAGTAGTTCAATGAGAAGCCATGCACAAAATCATAGTCAACTTTGCCGGTCACATTGAGAGGGGCCCATCTCTGATTTTCGGGCAGAGCATAGGGGTAGCGGCGCAGGTCACGGCTGGTGGTGACAGCAAAATACGAATAGGGGTTATTATCAGACACTGCCGAAAGGTTTACCCGGTGTTCGCGCTGCTCACCGAATGTAGGGTCTTGAAAGCGCTGGTCAAAGGCTACCCCGTAACTGTAACCAATCTGGGTATATAAAATCGGATACCCGATGCGCAAATCATCTTTCGTATAGGCATACTGAAAGCTGGCCCTTGCGGTTTCTTCTTGCAGGGCCGGGTCGGCCTCTTTAGCAAACTGATGAAAGAAACCATAACCAACTGCCGGGGTAAAGGTCAGCCAGCGATAAAAAGGAAAAAACAGATTAAACTGGCTGAGCCCGTCACCAGAAAATATGGTTTTAATAACCGTGCCTTCACTGTAATACCGGTTAATACTGCCGTTGACATCAATGTTCATCCACCCGCCGGCAAACGTCTGCCCCTTTGGCCTTAAGAGCTGTATGTTCTTGCTGAAAGTAACTTTTGGTGAGAGATCATAGGTAGGAATGTACCCTGACTGTTCATCGTCGACTTCTTGCCGCCAGATTAATGAGCGTGAGGCCTCAACCTGCAGATGGTTGTTCTGCCAGTCTTCTACATAGATGGCCTGCCAGGTGAGGTTATTAGTGCCAGGCCCGCCCAGAAAATCCTGCGCCTGGGTAAGCGCCTCAGGTGTTGTCTGGGGAATGTAGCGCTGGCCAAATTCGCGCTCAAAATCACGATGACTGTACTGCTCAAACCTGACATAGGCAGATGACTGCGAATCATACTGGTGTGAACGATTCCACTGAGTACGAATGTCGGCTTTGGCTTTGAACCAGTATTCGCTGACCACACGACAACAGCTGCCATCGGCATTCAAAACCTGGTTGGTCACTTGAACCGATTCATCGGGCAGAGAAACCTCATCACGTTCTTTAATGCGGGCCACCCCCATATCAACATCGTAGCTGAGATTGGGTGACTCTTTCATAAAACGGGTACCATAGAACTCACCTATTTTCTGGTACCAGTCAAACATCAGCTTACCCTGTTTTGGTAATATTGAATTTTTACTGTAACCGGGCACCGCAAAGAAATAAGTATTCTGCAGAAAATGGCCGCGCGTCTGGTTATTACCATACTGGGTGATAATACCTGTACCTATATCAGTCTGAAATAATGCCGGAATAGGAAACAGCCTGGTATCACCGACGTAATACCACACACCCAGGGCCACCAACTGGTTATCTTCATACATCCATATTTTGCGGGCCTTAAAATGATAATGAGGCAGCGGTTTCGCCTCACAGGTTGTGAAAAAGGCCATGCTGATAAGAAAAGTTTTCTCAGAGACCTGCTTGATCTTTTCGCCCATGTAATACACAGGCTTAAGGTAGGTGTCGGCCTTATAGACAACCCCCTGCTGGTTCTTATTGTCATAGATAAAACGATCACCCTGAATGGTCTGCAGACCATCAGTGAGCTTGATACCGCCTTCGCCATAAATCTCACCGGTGGCAGCATTTATTTTAACGATTTCGGCTTCAAGCGTGCGACCGCCGATCTTGATCATGATGCCGCCCTTGAAGATTACCACCCCTTCTTTACTGCCCTGGGGCGAAAGAAATTCGCCCTCTTCGGCCCTGATCAATTCAATGATGGGGCCCTGTTGTTCTTTAAGCAGAGGTTCTTTGTCAGAAACTTTAATGGGCAGGTTCTGTTTATCGTTATCTACCGGTTTTTCACTTGAGGCCGCAGCAGTTGTAGCATTAGGTTGGGCCAATACCACATTCGAGAAAAAGAGCAGAGATAAGCAGAAGCGGTGCATAGATAGGTAAGAAAGCGGGTCAAGATGCCAGGCTAGAGACAGAGAGCAAAGAGTTTTTGCACCCTCTGCCTGTTGTTATATAAGAAAAAAGGCCGCCCTGGGCGGCCTTTTCAAAAGAATCGCTTGTACTTACTTAGAAGTTCCAGCGAACGCCAACACGGCTAACCACACCAGAGGCAGATATTTTCTGATTGTTGTATTCTGGTAATGAGTAACGATAACCAGCTTCAACCAAAAGGCCAAGTTGTGATGATGCCCCGGTTGACCAAATATCATCGGTACTACCACCGAGAGAAACAACCACACCTACCATGCCCTGGGCCACAAAGCCTGTAGCTGTCCACGATGCGCCACCCTGTTCATAAATATTCCATAGGTAGCCAGCGCCCATTGAGAAATATGGCATTACCGTACCCATAGGTGCTCTCAGGCGACCTACCATCATCAGCGGTAAAACCGTATTCTTAGCATCAACGTTGTTCACTGAATAGCTTTTAAAAGCGTAGCTAAACTCAGGGCCAACTTCAAGATACTTGTCAATACCGAAGTTCAAACCTAATGCAAAGTCTGGGCCAATTTTGCTATCTCCAGCAACACCATCGATATGGGCCACACCACCCTTAACATCAAGGCTGGTATCTGCGAAAACGCTATAAGAACTCATAGCGCATAACATTAAAACAAGAGCTAGTTTTTTCATTTTACTCTCCTTAGTTAGGATATTAATATCCCTCAAGTTCTATAAGGTACTTTGACGGCTATTTTTTAATCTGAGTTCAGTATTTTTAACAGATTTTACTGTTACAAGCACTTTTTAAAAACCACTTGCTGGCGCCTGTTTGCCCTGCAGCATGCCCCATGCAGGTGCATTACGAAGAAAGGGTCTGGTCTAAGGGAATTCTGATCATTCTAAGCCTCTGCACCCTGGCCATTGCGGGCATGTTGACCATGCAGCTGGTCAAAGGGCCAGTGGGCAGCAACCCTGCCCCCACCCCTGTACTCATTGGTATCACAGTTCTTCTGGCAACCTTGACTTTTAATTTCAGCGCCATTAGAATCAAAATCACCGATACCGGTTTTCAGGCCCGCTATGGCGCCTTTGTGGTTACCCGACGCTGGTATGATATCGAATCTGTCGAAGAAGACAAAATAAACAAATGGTATGGCGGCTGGGGCATTCGCTTTGGCCGTTATAAAGACAAAAAAGTTCTGGTATATAATATTATTGGTGGGCGGCGCATAGTTCTACTGGGCAAATATAAAAAACCGCGCAGCCTTATTGTTTCAACGGCCAACCCTGATGAGGTTGTAAAAATTGCCCGGCGCGCTCTTAAAGAATATAAAAAATCACGAAACTTTTAGTAAGTCTTTTTTTAAACCCTTGGCGAACCTTTGGAGTCTAAACA
>CAZHLC010000148.1:0-8086 GCA_964532545.1 uncultured Leptospiraceae bacterium
CCTGCTGGTAGCACAGGTTGCCATAGGCTCACCTGCCTGGCGGGCCGGCCTGCGCCCCTATGATTTTATTACCCATGTAAACGGTAATAAAGCCGACAAGTTTTCGGTTCTAAAATCATCAGTTGTGAAAACCGGTGTGGGTAACCGCATGAAAATTAAATATATGCGCAATGGCAAAGCCAGCGAAGTAAGTATCAAAATTGGCGAAAGCCCCCAGAGTTAAACTTACCGTAAACGCGGGCTCAAGCCACACCCAGATGGCTCTGTGGCAGGGGGCAACCCTTGCCGCTGTTAGCCGGCTCAATAACCAGCAAACCACCGACTGGCAGAAAGCTCTCACCCAGTTTACCGAAGGTCAGCAGATTGAGCAGGCCATCTGGGCCTCGGTACGCACCGAGTATGCCCAGCCTATCGAAAAAGCCCTGGGCTTTCTGAACTTGAAGGCCCACCGTTTTGACCATCGTTTGAAGCTACCCTTCTCTTTCGAGTATGAAGAACCGGCCACCATTGGCACCGACCGGCTGGCGAACATGGCTGCAGCTGTCACCTATTATGGGCCAAGCTCGCTCATCATTGACTTTGGTACAGCGGTCACCTTCAATCTACTGCTGAAAAACAGTTTTAAGGGCGGGGTTATTGCCCCGGGCATGCATGCAGCAGGGCGTGGTCTACTGGCCAGCGCCCCGCAACTACCTGATTACCAGTTCAAAGTGCCGGCCCCCACCCTGGGAAAATCAACCATTGAATCATTGCAGGCGGGTGCATATCTTGCACTGGCCGGCACCGTCAAAGAAACCATAAAAAGCTACAAGAGTATTTATGGTGATATTCTGATCATCGCCACAGGCGCCTTTGCCCCCTCGCTGCCCTTTGGGCCACTTTTTGATATCATCGATAAACACTTGACATTAAGAGGTTTGCTGGCAGTCGATGAGTGCAGTGGTTAAACGCCTTCTCGTAATTTTTTTCATTCTCTTTTCAGTGGCCTGTGGCAGCTCAAAAGAGAAGTTTCTGATTAATCGCAGCCTGCCTGAAAAAGAATACAGCACCTTGAAAACCGGCGGTGTTCTGGTAAGTTCATCACGGGTCATTCGCGAGTCTGGCCGCGACCGTATAATACTCAGCTATTGGCGATTTCTCAGTGCAGATAAAAAAAAAGTTACCCTGCAGTACGAAGAGTACTATGAGAATATCAAGAAAAAGCCCGACCTCGAAGATAAGAAACAATTTCCCTTAGATAAAAACCTGGTGTTAGATACCTATAAAGTGGTCATCTATCGACTACAGCCAGATAAAATAACATATCAGGTCGAACCGGCTGTAAAAAAATGAAATTCGTTCCAACCATTATCAGTCGCTATCTGATCAGGTCTTTTATTCCGCCGTTTCTGGCCGCACTGCTGTTTTTCACTTTTATTATTCTGATTTTTTATCTTAAAGAAATTATCAAAAGCGCGGTCGAGAAGGGTGTGCCCGTTGATATGGTTATGAGCTTGTTCAGCTACTCAATGGGATGGACATTAGGCCTCACTGTACCCATGGCGACTCTGATGGCTGTAATCATGACCATTGGGGGGCTCAATGCAGATTCTGAGGTTATCGCCATGCGGGCCGGCGGTATCACCTATGGCCGAATTATGCGCCCCTTTCTGGCCTTTGGCGTTCTGGTCACGGTTTTTCTGATCTGGTTCAACCAGAGCATCATACCCCTGTGCATCAAACAGATGAAGGTAATCACTCTGCAGATTCTCAATCATGACCCCATTGCCATCATTGAACCCGGCCAGTTTACCAAACTCGATAAAACCGAAAACAGTGAACGCCATATCTACATAGAAACCGTGCAGCCCGGCACAAAAGACGCGCCAGCCCGCATGTTGAACATTCAGATTCGCAAGACCGAAAAGGTTGATAAGTACTTTCAGGTAACCGAACTGATCGTCGCACCTGAAGGTATTAAAATCAAGAAGAAGCTGCCCGATGGTAATTTTGTCAAGGCCCTCAGACTCTTTAAGGGGTATATCTTTACCCAGAACCGGGCCGATAAAACATTTCAACGCATCGATTTTTCAAAAGGTAAACTTGATCTCAACCTGCAGACACCCGAAGAAGGTAAAGTTACCCTTAATAAAAATGATAAACAGTCGCTGCCCCAGAGTGTGCTGGTGAACCAGATCGCCACCCTGAGAGGCAGCCCCAAACTCACAGCAGGGCAGAAAAAAACTCTGCTTGAACTGCGCCTTGAATATCATAAACGTATCGCCCTGCCCTTCGCTGTTCTTTCTCTGCTGGTGCTGGGGTTTCCCCTGGGTATTGTGAATAAACGTAGCGGCAAGGGTATGGGCTTTGGTATTTCGATAGTTTTTATATTCGTTTATTATGTAGTCTTTCTTTCATCTGATGCCATGGCTGTGCAGTATGAAATACTTCCGCCATTAATTGCCGCATGGATGGGCAATCTGATAATTTCACTAATTGGTGGTTATGTTTTCTTCGCCAGAACGACAGATGTAAGTTTGTTTGACTTTGTTAAGACGCTGCAAAAACGTTTTACTAAGGCCGGTTAAGAACACTTTGAATCGAAGACACCAGTCTTTCTGGTTCAAAGGGTTTGATAATAAAATCAGCCGCACCTGATTGAATAGCCTCTTTAATAAAACGCGCCTCACCGAGGGCCGAGATCATGATAATTTTTGCATTGGGGTCTAACTGCCTGATACTTTTGGTCGCTTCAATGCCCCCCAGCTTCTTCATTGATATATCCATCGTTACAATCGTGGGTTTATGTTTTTCATAGAGTTCAATGGCTTCAATGCCATTAGCGGCTTCGGCCGCGATCACCATACCCTGCTGCTCAAGATATTTGCGTATCACTGTACGCATATAACCAGAGTCATCAACGATAAGCACATTGACTATACCAGACATTCAATCGAAGTTTTGCGGGCGACTTGCTATGTCAAACGTTTATCGAAGGCAACATAATCAGCAGCTCAGCCAGCAGATCTTTTTCACCCCAATAAACCAGGTTTTCGATATAAATAAAGTGACTTATATTCTGCTCAACAGTTTTTTCAATGTCTTCTTTAAAGGGCTGAATACCTTCAAGCAGAACAGGTAGACCCGGCTCAATGGCCACATCAGCAATTTCAGTGAGACTATTGGTATAGGCGCTGCCAATGATATTGGTCACTTCAAACAGTGGGTCATAATTATACTCTTCTTGCTCAGGCAGATTGGCTGCCGCCCACATCAACTTGACCATCTTCATAGCGTTACCATGGCTCAGCAGAAAATGCATACGCCCATTAAAAGGTATAATCGGCAAAGCAAAATCTACAACCTGGCGGTCAGCTTTTTCAATGCGATCGATGAGTTTACGCAGCTTTGAGATTTTCACCCGCTTGGCTCTGACCTTGCCCATGCGAATATCATTATTGCCGGTCAGAGAAACCAGGCCTTCGATCACCTTCTGATTGCCCAGCTTGATCCACCGCATGACTTTATCAGAATCTTCTTCAATAATGGTTTTGAGAGTTAACAGGTCTTCTCTGGTATATTCTTGATTAACCAGAGCTATACCACCTGTTTCTTTTTTACTGATTTCGACCTCACCTACTATGGTGGTATCGTCAGCGGGCTCGATTTCTTCTTCGCCGTGAGTCATAGGGTCTGTGTACAGCTTGATTACATCGCCATTTCTTTCCAGGTCAAAGGTCTGATCAACCCTTGCACCCATAAGCAGGTCAGCCTGACCCGAATCAACTGTCTGGTTTTTAAACAATTGAATTACGCCATGAACGTCAACGATTAAAATAATACTGCCGTCGCCGAGAATTGAGGCCCCAGAGATGCCATCAATGTGGCGGTAATGCTCTGTAAGCGACTTGATTACCATTTCTTGCCGGTTAATAAACTCATCGACCAGAATGCCCATCAGCGTTTCGTTGTGCTCGATAATCACCACCGAATACTCTTTTTTACCGCCAATTCTTATTGGCTCAGATTCAATATTGAAAATATCAGAAAGTTTAATCAGGGTTACAATGGTATCGCGCAGCTTGATCATCAGATTGCCCTCAATGGTGATCAACTGCTCACCAATCACCTTCTGGGTTTCAACGATTGACGACATGGGTATTGACATCTTTTCATTACCAACCTGCACAATCAGCGCGTTAAGAATTGCAAGCGTCAGAGGCAGCTTGACGGTAATTTTCGTTCCCGAATCTACAAATGAATCGATGTCAAGAGTACCGTTAAGCTGTTCAACGCTGCGCTTGACCACATCCATGCCGATACCCCGGCCTGAAACTTCATCAACATCTGTTTTGGTTGAAAAGCCTGAATGAAAAATAAAGTTTTTGATTTCGTTTTCAGAAACAAAGGCAGCTTCATCATCAGAAATCAGCCCCTTTTGCACCGCCCGCTCTAAAATCTCTTGATGATTGAGCCCCCGGCCGTCATCTTCAACCACTATGTTGATATAGTTACCTTCTTGAAAGGCCCGCAGGCTGAGGGTGCCTTCTTCGTGTTTACCCTTTGAAACCCGTTCAGCGGCAGTTTCAAGGCCGTGATCAAGCGAGTTTCTGACCAGGTGAGTCAGGGGTTTTGAAATCTCATCAATAATCTTTTTATCGATTTCAGTTGATTCACCCTCGATCAACAGGCGCACTTTCTTGTCGCTGCGGCGTGAATAGTCACGTACAAAACGTTTAAAGCGGTTAAACACCTGCCCAATGGGTACCAGGCGCGATATCATGATTAATTCTTGAATGTCGCTTGAGATACGGTAGAGCTCTTTGGTTCGATCTCTTACATTGCGGTAGATATTATCAAGCATGGGGTCAGAACGCAACTCATCCTGTATCTGTGAAAAACCACTGTTGGCAATAACCATCTCACCTATAAGATTGAGAAGAATGTCAAGGCGATCAACAGGAATACGCACGGTGTTCGACGCATCGGCAATTAACGTGGCGGTTTCTTGTTTTTCTTTTTCTTTTTTCTGCGAGGTTTCAACTGCACGCCGTTGCTCAGACTCATCTAGAATCTCAATGCGGTCGATCAGATCGACATTTATCATCTGGTGAATTTCATTTTTATTCAAGCGCGACTTAACATAGAAACTGACAATACGGTCGGTCTGGCTGGCAAACTCATCTGATTCAAGATATTCTTCATCAGGGTCTTGTTTAATGATCTCGGCAATATCAGAAAGTTTCTTTTTGACCAGAAACGAACGAATGGCCGGTACGACTTCTTCTTTTGATACCCAGATACGCACCAGAAAAGTGCCCGCGATAACTTCTTTTACCCCGAGCCCCATCGATGAAGTGGCTCTTTTAACCACCTGCTCACCAGACCCCTCTTCGGCTGAGATAAACGAATCAACCTTCTTGACAAGGTCATCAACCATGATCACCGCAGGGTCGCGGTTGGTAGCAAGGGCTGCAGCAATCTCGTTAATTGCATCTTTACATTCAAGCAGAGCATCAATGGCTTCACGGGTGATGGCAATTTTATCATTATAGAATTCAGTGAATACGTTTTCCATTGAGTGGCCCAGAGCCACCAGATTATTAAGATCAAGAAAACCTGCGCTGCCCTTGATGGTATGAGCGACCCTGAAAACCTCTTCAAGGGTCTCTTTATCGTTTGGATCTTCTTCGAGCTTGATTATGGCGTTATCAAGGTAATCGAGGTTTTCGTATAACTCATCGAGAAAGACTTTTAATTCTTGAGTCTGGGCAATTTTCGCCATATTTTATTTATCGGCCCCAATTTATGAAGTTTAACCAGATTAATTATCTTGATTTGGGCTTGACATTTCAGCAGAGACTGAAATTAAAAAGCGAAAGCTAACTGAGCGAGGCTGATTATCAATATCTTTCAGGTTTATCGAGGCGCCTGGGCGCTGACCCCCGATGGCACATTCAAGCCTGACCCCTGGTTTATTGTGGGGGGTAATGAGGTACTTGATATGGGTTTTGGCCGCCCCCCCAAAGAGTTTTTTACCAACAAGTTGAGCGACGGTGTTGTTATGCCGGGTCTGGTTAATGCACATTCGCGCCTCGAACTTTCTGCGCTCAAAGAAAGGTACCCGTCGGGCACCGGGGTGGCAGGTTTTGAGCAGCGCATTCGCAATAATCCAAACCCACCCACAGAACAGCAGATTCGCAAAGCAGCCCTGAATGATCTCGACCAGGCGTATAGCAGGGGCACCTATTTCTACAATGATGTTTCACGCGAGCCCGGTTTTTCTGATTTTCTGCGCTCTGCTACCCGCTTTCACGGTAACCGATTTCTTGAAATTATTGGTTATGATGATAAAATGAGCGAAGAGAATATTCTTCACACCATGCTGGCTATGGATAACGACCCCCTGCTGCTACCGACCCCGCAATCGGTTTATCGCTCATCACCGAAAGTTCTGCAGTTTGTCAGAGAAAAAGCCCGCTTCACCAGCATGAGTATGCACCTGTTTGAAGCTAAAGATGAGTCAAACTATCCCTTTGAAAAGGGCAGCCTCTACCGCAACATGGAAAAAGAGCAGAACTATGTTCGCCATCAAGAACTGTATCATACCCGAATTCTTCCTTATCTCGATGGTATGAATATGCTATCGTTTAAGAAGTTGTTTCTCATTAATCTGACATATGCTAATAATCATGACATTGAATATCTGAATGAAATTATTCCCCATTCGGCCTGGGTACTGTGCCACCGCAATCAAGAGTTTCTGGGCCAGAGCCGAAAAAACTGGGAGCTGTTAAAGGCCTCGCCCATTCGTATGTTAATTGGCACCGAATCATCGGTGACCTCTGGTGACGTCTCTATTCTCGATGAAATTGCAGCCATTGCCAGAACGGGCCATTACGAAGAAAGTGAGCTGTTTATTTCAGCGACCTTTGCAGCCTATGAGTATCTCGAAATACACCCGTCGCGCATTCCGTATTTTCTGTTTGTGGGCGCTGAACCCAATATTGAATCGCTGGTAAAAACAGAGAAAAAAGCAATGATACTGCGTGGCTAAGAGGCCAGCGCTTTTTCGATCGCTGAGATCAAACGTTCTGGTTTAAATGGTTTTACAATAAAGTCTTTTGCGCCCCGCTCAATCGCCTCAACAATCAGACTCTGTTGCCCAAGAGCTGAGCACATGATAACTTTGGCTGAGGCATTGATTTTAAGTATGGCATCAAGTGCCTCAAGACCATTTACTTCTGGCATTGTAATATCCATAATTACAAGGTCGGGTTGCAGCTCATTATAGAGTTGCACGGCAATGGCGCCATTAGAAGCATCGCCCACCACCTTGTGACCACCCTTTTCAAGAATGTCTTTTTCAACTACCTTGACAAATGCAAGGTCATCAACCAGAAGAATGTTCGCCATTGATAGTTACAGGGTATTTTTGCTATTATCTCACGTCAAGTAAGTATGCCCCAGAGCCCCGATTCAGAAATAAAAACTCGCTCTGAATTCATATTGCTGGCCCCGTTTCACAGGTCGCACAGTATAATGGGTATGATAGGCTTTAGCTACCATTGTACCCCGGGGTGAAGGCAGTGAAGTGATCTCAAGATCTTGACTCTGCAGAAACCGCATAAAGAAGTACCCCCCGGTAAGCAGCAGTGCACCGCTGCCTACAAAGAAAGCAGTCGATATATTCTGGTTTCTGTTAGCTTCACCGGTTTTATTTGAAATATAGTCAAGGTCTGCCTGAGTTGCCGTGGTTGAGGTGACTGTGTTAAACCGCCTGGCCGCAAGTTCGGTGGCAGCATCTTTCTGTACCAGAAAGTAAATTCCTGAACCGGCAGAGAGAGCCGCAGCTGCAATTGAAATATAAAAGAAGTTGCGGTAAGTGAGACCAAAAAGTATGGGTGGGTCAATTCGGTATACATCTGCGTTGGTGCCCGGTGTCATAGCAAGCCTCAGCTTATGCTCTTTTTTTTCATCAGAAAGAGTAACGGCCCTGAACCTGTCAGCGTAACCTTCTTTGATCAGCCTTAAGCGGTGCACCCCGAAAGGAATCTTTGAAAGAGTTAGAGGCGTGAGACCCTTGTACTCAACGCCCAGATAAACC
>CAZHLC010000149.1:0-8071 GCA_964532545.1 uncultured Leptospiraceae bacterium
CTTATATTTTAGATAATTTTTCGGGGCCCGAATATGAAAATAAGCTGCTGCGGGTTTACACCACTCTTGATTACCAGAAGCAGGCCCTGGCCTACCAGCTGCTCAGGGGCACCATCGATAACGTCAAGGGTAAGCTGCGCAAGCGCCGTCGTTCTTATATCAAGCGGGGCCGACGCAAATCTGCAAAGGTCGAAGACAAAATTATCAAAACCATGAACGGTTCAATGGTTTCAATTGACCCGCGTAATGGCCACATCAGGGCCCTGGTGGGGGCCAGCAAGGTGTCACGGGTTTTTCGTCTCAACCGGGCCGAGCAGACCCGGCGCCAGCCAGGCTCTGCTATCAAGGGCTTTCTTTATGCGCTGGCCTACGATAAACGTATTATTAACCCCCACAGCAAAGTGGTTGATAAAAAAATCAACTTCGGTGGGTACTCACCCCGCAATTGGTATAATAAATACCGGGGCGAAATGACGGCCCGTAAGGCCATTGCAATTTCGGCTAATACCATACCGGTGCAGTTGCTTGATGAGATTGGGCCCAGCTATTTTGTTGATAAGCTGGCCGATGTGCTCAGCGAAGACCCCTCAGAATTTGGTAAGCGTTTTCAGGGCAATCTGTCTCTGGCACTGGGCTCAGGCGAGCTCTCACCCATGGAACTTAACATTGTATATGCAACCCTTGCCAATGGTGGCCGGCGGGTCATACCCAAGCGCATTATCAGCATTCAAGATGAAGATGGTACTGAGTTATATCAATCAGAAGAAGACACTGGCGAGGGCACCCAGGTACTTGACCCTGTTGCATGTGCCATGGCCATCAACAGCATGCAGGCTGTGCTCACCAGTCTGGGTACCATGCCGGTTTCTGCGGCCCGCTCTATGGCAATGGCTGGTAAAACAGGTACGGTGCAGTCACCCAAGGCTGCTAAAAAGAAATGGGGTAACCGTAAAGGTGTGCGCGATGTCTGGTTTGCAGGCATTGTACCTGGCCTGGTTACCACCATCTGGGTAGGCAATGATCAGGGTGCGCCTTTTCCCGGGTCGGGGTCTCGTATCGCCGGCCGCACCTGGGAGAAATACGTTAGATCAATTCACGCGGTCAGGCCTTTTAAAGGGCCACTCGTAAACAATATCAGCGGTGATTTTGTAACGGTTGATCTCTGTGCCGATACCGAAGACTTCTATGACCCCGACTCCATTGAAAAGAAGTGCAAGTATCCCCTGAAAAATCAATACTTCTTTAATGGCGAAGCACCGCAGAAGCCGGTGATCGATGAGAGTGACATTACCGATGATACCACCGAAAACACCATAACCGATATTGACCCTGACAATGTGGTGATCAATACCCGTAAAGCCGATATTGATGAGGGTGTTGAGTTAGAAGAGCCTGAGCTGAACAATCAATAGTTCAGTTCAGTGAAGTCAGATATTCAATAATAATATCGCGGTCTTTGTCAGACATGTTGGCAAACTCTTTACAGATAAATGTCTCGGCAATGGGGCCCAGTAGGGGTACTTTCATATGTACTGCAAGTTCGATATCGCGTTCGGTATGAACCTGGCCTTCGTTTTCAAACTGGCGATACTGGCTGTTTTCGGTGAAGTCGAGCAGGCTCTTATGTGATTCAAGATGAACTTCTATTTCGTAGAAGTTATCAGCAAGTCTCTGCTTTGTGTGTTCAACAAAGGTGTAGTGGCCTTCTTTGAGTATTTTATTTGCGGGAAGTTTATTCTGCAGTACAACCCGGCGGCTTACGTAAAGAATACCGTCTTTCTCTTCTTCATTTTCAA
Organism: uncultured Leptospiraceae bacterium; assembly: GCA_964532545.1. Lineage (GTDB taxonomy): Bacteria > Spirochaetota > Leptospiria > Turneriellales > CAZHLC01 > CAZHLC01. Next base: position 1,797 of record CAZHLC010000149.1, read on the forward strand.
TTTTAGACTCAATGATTTCAGGCCACCAGTCTTTATTGACGTAGCGGGCCTCGCGGCCCGCTACCACATCGGCAAGATTAAAATCAAACCGATGGTTTAATTGAACCTTTTTCACCGTACAACAATCAATTCAATATCAAAGTTGAGTGTTGAGTTTGGTGGTATGGGGCCGGTCTTCTTATTGCCATAACCCAGAGACGGCGGAATTTTCAGTCGGCGCTTTTCGCCCTCGCGCATGTTTTTGACACCCTGATCCCAGCCGGCGATGACCTGGCCGGTACCCAGCCTGAATGTGAAGGGGCGCTTGTTATACGAAGAGTCAAAGACTTTGCCATTGTTGAGCCAGCCTTTATAGTTCACAGTGACCAGACGCCCGCGGGTAGCCCGCCGGCCCTTACTCTTGCCCTGCCGAATTATGGCATATTCAAGGCCTGTGCCGGTACGCATCCAACTGAGTGACCACAACAGGGGGGTGACAACCAGGGCCGCACAACCAGTTTGTTTCTCATAGTTTCACCTCGTTATATTAGACGTAGCTGCAGCAAAAAATGCTGACAAATGAGCAGCATTTATGCTTACCAGTTGTCAAGGTGATTTTGAAACGAAGCTGGTGGTTGAAAAATAGCTTATGAAGACATCTGCTGGGTCATGTAGTAGCCCCACAGCCAGAAGCCGATATTTGAACTGAACTGGCCCACCAGCATCACCATAACGATGCGAAAAACTTTGTTTTTCATGAGGCTGAAGAAACTGCCAGAGTCTTCGGCCAGCCGTTCAAAGTCGCGCACCCTTGGTTTATTGTATTTAGCCTCTACCAGCCCTGCCACAAACTGGGGCTTGATAATGGGGTTAAACACGCTGATGGTCGAAGCGAGGGCTGCGCCAAGAATTGCCAGGGGGTGGGCCAAGACCAGAAGCTCGGCGATGGCAGTTACGCCGGCCTTGATAATGAACCATGAGGCTACGTTCTGCCAGATTTTACCCGGGTCGCCCTGGTCAGAGAAATAATAGAAAAGCCCCAGTACCACAAATATGGGCAGAGAGAATTTGATGGCTGAGAATCTTTGATTTGGGTTTAATCTTCTCAAGATCTTTCAGCTGGGTGGCTGAATGAAAAAACCTTCTGATGCCGGGCAGATGACCTGCACCTACCACTGCAAAAAAGCTTTTGGCATCATGATGTTTTTTTACTGCATTTTTAATTTTCTGAGCCAGATATTTATCACGCTCAGTAATAATGATTTCACGTACCTTGCGAAAACGGCCGGGAAGGTTATCGAAGATCTCATCAAGCATGTCTTTGCGCTTCATTTCTTCGATCTGCTCAGGGTCAATCTCTGACTTTACCAGCAGGCTGGCGGCCATTTCTGAAATGAGAAACATTTTGGTAAAGTAACCGGTATTCTGCCAGGCGCGCCGCATGGTAATCTGTACATCGCGGTCAACCAGCTCAAGCTTGAGGCGGTTTCGGTCAGCCAGATGAATGGCGGTAATCATCTCTTGGCCGGGTTTTACATGGGCTTCATCGCCCATCTTTTTCTGAAAGGCCGATAAAACCAGTGAAGACATCAGCAAATAAATTTTGCGGTCTTTAATGACCTGCACAATATCAAGATTACGCCAGCGGTCTTGATCGACCATGGCCCGGTAACGGGTGGGGCAGAGTTCGACACAGACAACGTCGGGTTATTCTTTGTTAATGAAGCGCGTTACATCTTCAACACTCTCAGGGCTTACATGAGCCGTGCCCAGAATATAAACATCGCGGCCAAGATAACGAATGTGAACCAGTGGCCCCTTTACCTTAGGGCGGTTTTTACGATTGCGGTGAAATTTATTAGCCGACTTGTGGGGTATACGCGGCTTGGCCCGGCGCAGCTGGGGTATTAGAGCCTTAATTGACACGCGGCAGCCTCTCGCTGCTATTCGCTCTGTCAACCCTTCGGGCGTCAGTGTACAAATTCAAAACGAACCCGGGTCTGTTTTTCTTTTTCAAAAATACGAATGCGGTCAACATTCTGTTTCAGCATGTGGGCGGCCAGCTTGAGCACCCCATCGGGGTCATCAAGAAGCTCATCGGGGGTCGGGGCTCTGGCCGGAATGTCAGGTGCGGGGCCACGATAGGTTATGTCAATAAACAGATGAAATTCATCAAAGGCAAAGGCCATGTTAAGATTTTCGGCCTTGAACTGCGACAGAGTGGCCCATGCCAGAAATTCGTTGATGGCTGAAGAGGCCTGATAGATCACTTCTTTTCGTGCACCCCAGATACCACCCTGTCTTTCCATAAAGGCCCAGACATCGTGCGAGTCTGTTTTACCAATTTTTACATCGAAGAAAACCTTACGATAAATGCCTATTCTGAAAATTCCGTTGAGCAGCACAGCCACAATGGTAGAGAGATAAAGAGATGATTCAAAAACAGGCCGAATCAGGGGATGCACATTCTCGTAGAGATGGGGGCTGGTGTCTACGCTGATACCAAAGATAATCGAGATACCAATGATAAATGTTTTGCGGGCATCGATCATACGTGAGAGCAGAATCTGAATGCCGGTCATAATAATGTAGCTGGCCAGCAGAATCAGAACTGCCCCTATTACCGGGGCGGGCATCAGAGCAATGCCGCTGATCAATTTAGGAAAAAATGCCATGGCGATAAACAGGCCACCCACAAAAAATGCAATCACCCGGCTGAGAATTCCGCTGGCAGCTGCAAAACCGATATTGCTCGACATGGTGGCCTGGCCCACACCGCCACCCAGCCCGGCAATAACAGTGCCCAGGGCTGAAGAGAGCAGCCCTTTACTTACCGAGTTCATGTCGGGCCGAATCCACTCTGCGTCTGAGATTTTCTGCAGGGCAATGATATCACCCGAGGTTTTGATGGTCATTGAAATAGCTGCTATGATGAAGGGTATGGTATAGTAGGGGTCAAAACTGTAGCCAATGTGGCTGATGTCTGGAATATAAATAAAGTCAGCATCAATGAACTGTTTCTGCAGTTCGGGTGAAACCACGTCTAAGTAAAACGATAGACCATAACCAATGGCGATGCCGGCGGCCAGGGCAAACACTTTAAAGTAGCCCCGGGCCCAGACATTCAAGGCAATGATGGTAATCAGAGTTGCTGCTGAGACAATAACTTCTTCAGTTTCAGTGAACTGGTCATTGGCAGAAAGGCCCATGAAGTTATCAGCCGCTATGGGCACCAGCGAGACGCCCACCATGGCGATCACCAAACCACTGACTTCTGGCGGAAAAAACTGCCGCGACTTTTTTACGATATACGCCAGCACACCCGGAAAGGCCCCCGCGAAAATGGTCATGCCCATGATCAGCGGCAGGCCACCAGCCTTGGCCGCCAGTACTGATGGGTAAATGTAGGCAGCGCTGCCGCTCTGCATGGTAAGATAGCCTGAGCCCAGCAGCTTATTTTTCATTGAAAGAATCATACAGCTGATGCCGGCTGCGATCATCGAAAAGCTGAGTAGAGAGTGCGCGGTAGTCTGGTCTGCGTCGATTGAGTTTACAATAACCAGGGGGTAGACCAGACTGCTGGCCATGATAAGAATATGCTGCACCGCCATGGTAAACGATAGAAAAACAGGTGGTTTTTCATCGACATTGAACAAAACATCGGCCGGCTTTTCCATTTGAAATGCGATCTTTTGAGTATGAAATCATTCTGCAAGTGGTTTATCGAATTGACTTGACCACGTGGTGTTACCCGCCATAGACAACCATGAGTTCAGTACAACCAAATACAAAGCAGGTCAAAGGCCTGCTGAAAATGCCCAAAGATCAACCGGTGTTCATGGTGAATCTGCTAAAATTTAATGAAAAAACCGCTGATGGTGAAAGTGGTGCCGAGGTTTATGCCCGCTACAGCAAAAACATGCAGCCTTTGTTAGAAAAACACGGGGCTGAAGTTGTTTTTGCCGGCAGCTGCGAGCATCTGCTGATTGGCATTGAGGCTGATCATTGGCATTCGGTTGTGGTGGTGAAGTATCCTTCTCCGCGGCATTTTATTAAAATGAGTTCTTCTGAAGAGTATGCCGCGGTGCAGCATGACCGTGAAGCAGCCCTTGAAAAAACCACTCTGCTGGTAAATCACCAGCTTTCTGTTTGATAATCGATTTTTAAAATCGATAAGCTGCCCCCCTTTTTCGTCTATATACTGGCATATGATGAAAAGGTATGGCAGTTTGATACGGTATGGCGGCCTGGCCCTCTTAATACTGTTCACAAGCCAGTTCGCTGGTTGCATTGTCTCACGCGGCTTTATTTTCAATGCTAAGAAGAAAAACCGCCGGCCAAAACTGGCCGGTAAGCTGATCTATATCAAAAATGACGGCCGGCGTGTTTACGGCTTTTTCAGCCGACGCGGTTCTAAGTTGATGGTTATGTTTCATGGTAACCGGGTGCCCATGTACAAAGAAGAAAAGTTTGCCCGGCGCTTTGTTCGCCAGGGTTATAGCGTACTGCTGGTTGAATACGCAGGCTATGGTTATGCCCGTAAGTATTCTCCCAGTGAATCAGTGGTTTATAGAGACAGCGAGGCCATAATCAAATATGCCCAGAGGCGCTGGCGCTTTTCAAAAAAGAAAACGTTTGCCTGGGGGCGCTCGCTGGGTTCTGGGGTGGCCACTGAAATGGCCCGCCGGGGTCTGGTCAGCCGCATGATACTGGTTACACCTTATACATCAATTGCTTCTGTTGCTGAGCACAAATCAGTTCCCTTACTGCCCCGGTTGTTTATTTATGATAACTTTAATACTCTCTGCAAGGCTGCAGATTTGCGGTTACCGGTTTTGCTGATTCATGGCAGGCGCGACCGGCTGACCCCATACTCGATGAGTGTTTCGCTTAAAAAAGAGTTTCCCCAGGCTCAGTTGATCACCCTTAGAAGAGCTAACCACTATAATGTCTTCAGACACATGGGCAACCGCAGCTGGGCCCGGGTTTTTCGTTTTCTGCGCGATTGATTGACAGCTTCATGGTAGTCTTTTTCTTAGGCAGGTGCAAACTCATAAATACCAGCAGGGTGTAGTAGGCAATTGCGCCTACATGGCTCACATTAATACAGAGGCCGAAGTTGTCTGGCTTTGCTGGCCCCGCTTCGACAGTTCTTTTATTTTTGGCAAACTACTTGATGACGAAAAAGGGGGCTGCTTCAGCATTAAGCCCATGTCAGACTACACAGTTAAGCAGTATTATCTCGACAATACCAATGTGCTGGCTACAGAGTTTGACTGTAAAGATGGCCGCTTTCGGGTGATTGATTGCGCCCCCCGCTTCTACAACTACGAGCGCTATTTCAAACCCCTGATGCTTTTTCGCAAGGTCGAACTGTTAGAGGGTAGCCCCAAGGTACAGGTGATCTGCCGGCCCCGCGATGAGTACGGCCAGGCCGAACCAGACACCCAGATTGGCAGTAATCATATCAGATACAGCGGGCTCTCAGGTTCGGTGCGCCTTACCACCAATCTATCGCTGAGCTATATTCTTGAAGAAAAACCCTTTGTGCTTACCCGCAGCTCGTACCTGGTGCTTTCATATGGTAACCCCCTTGAGGCACCCCTTGAAACTGTGGCCGAAGAACTGCTCACCAAAACCATTGGCTACTGGCGCCGCTGGGTACGATACTCAAATATTCCCACCTTTGGTCAGGGTGAGGTTATTCGATCATGTCTACTGCTAAAGATGCACCAGTTTGAAGACACCGGTGCCATCATTGCATCAAGTACAACCAGTCTGCCTGAACACCCGGGCTCTGGCCGCAACTGGGATTATCGCTACTGCTGGATTCGTGATACTTTTTACACCCTTGAGGCCCTGCGTAATATCGGCCAGGGTGCCGAACTTGAGGGATACTCACACTATATTCAGAATATCGCCGCTAATGAGAAGGGCCGTTACAGCCCTGTTTATACCATTCTGGCAGATCATGATTTCGAAGAACAGATTCTTGATCTAAAGGGATATAAAAACAATCAGCCAGTACGAATAGGTAACCAGGCTAAAGAGCACATTCAGAACGATGTCTATGGGCAGCTACTGGTTTCGCTGCTGCCCCTCTATGTCGACCAGCGCTTTATTGACGAAGGGCAGAATTCAGTCGCTCTGATTAACCGCTTGCTCGACTTAATTGAGCAAACAATTGATGAGCCCGATGCCGGCCTCTGGGAATTTCGAAATCTCAGTCAGAAACACTGCTACACTTTTCTGTTTCACTGGGCCGGTGCCATGGCTGCAACCCAGATTGGCGAGGC
>CAZHLC010000150.1:0-8061 GCA_964532545.1 uncultured Leptospiraceae bacterium
GCCATCTGGGCATGCCGTCGATTCTCAGCCTGATCAACAATTCGCGAGTGTTTCGATTCAAAAACCTGCTCGCTGATCTCTTCACCTTTGTTCGCGGGTAGGCAGTGCAGCACGATGGCATTTGAGTCAGCCTGGGCTACCAGTTGCTCATTCACCTGAAAAGGGCGTAGAAGCTCTTTTCGCTGTTGGGCCTGGTCTTCTTGCCCCATTGAAACCCACACATCGGTGTAGATGGCCTGCACACCCCGGGCCGCTTTCAGGGGGTCGGTAAAGAACTCAATTTGCCCACCTAGTTTCTCTGCCTGAGCCAGCACATTGGTATCTGGGCTGAACTTTTCAGGTGAAGCAACATGCATTTTCACCCCGGCAAGAGCTGCTGCAAGAATTAGACTGTGACAAACGTTATTATCAGCATCACCCACATACAGCAGGGTTGTCTTGTCAAAGCTGAACCCCTCTTTAATGGTCTGAAAGTCGGCCAATGCCTGGCAGGGGTGGTACAGGTCGGTTAAACCGTTGATCACAGGTATTGAGCTGTAACTGGCTAATTGCTCTAATGTTTCGTGTTTATAGGTTCGCACCATGAGACCATCAAGGTAACGGCAGAATACCCGAATCGTGTCTTCTATGCTTTCACCACGCGAGATCTGTAGATCATTGCGGCTCAATACAATGCTGCTGCCCCCAAGACGCTTGATACCAACCTGAAAAGATATTCTGGTGCGCGTTGAAGGCTTATCAAATAATAAGGCCACATGCTTATTAAGCAGGGGTTGGCCGAGAAAACCAGGCTGCTTTTTTGTCTGAGCAGCCCACTCTATTACCTCTAAAAAGGTTTCACGGCCGATATCGGCCAGAGATAGAAAATGCATACTTAACCTTTCTTAATCAAGATTGGTTTAAGTTGAGTTTTTGCTGTTATCTTTTGCAACCTTTTTTTCAATGCATCGCGGTTTTTTGACTTACCAGAGCGCACATAGAAAAAGCGGTTATCTTTGGTGAGATAGCTTGAAATGCCCTCTGTTTTCAGCTTTTTTCTTAATCGGTTGGCATCTCTTTCTTTGGCAAAGGCTGCAATTTGAATGGTGTAGGTACCCTTCAGGGCTTTCTTTTTAGTAAATGATCTATTTTTGCTGGTTTTAACGGTTTTTTTGCTCTTGGGCGGCCCCTTGATAAAGGGGTCATCAGATACGGGAATAGTCAGCGCCTCGTTGTTCTCAACCAGAGGCTTATCTTTGGTTTCAATATTCTCCCGTTTTTTTACCGGTGATAGAATCTCTTGTTTATATTGCTGCATTTCACGGGCAATCTGTGGATCGAATGATGACTTCTGCTTGCTTTTAACAATCTCGTCAAGCACCAGACTCTCTGCATCTTTTTCTGTATCAGCCTTAATTCGATCGCTCACGCCAAGGCGGGCCCCCAGAAAAAATGAGCCGGCACAGAGCATCATAATGACACCGGCCACAATGATTATGCGCTGGCGATCAAGATTTATTACGTACATGCTTTTGTATTCTTGTTCGCCGCTTTCCATGGTTAAAATTCTCCGTTTTTGATCTTTTGGTAGAGCTTTTTTACCTGTGCTTCAAGCTCTTCTAAAGACCCACTATTATCTAATATATAGTCGGCCTGCTTTTTCTTTTCTTCAATGGAAATTTGGGCCCCTACTCTTTTTTTTATCTGGGCTTCACTCACCCCCAACCTCTCGGCAGCCCGACCGATGGCCACCTGTTCTGGGCAGTAAACCACGATGGTTTTTTTCAAGCGGCGCTGCAGCCCGACCTCAAACAGCAGAGGCACATCATAAATTATGATACCCCCCGGTGCCACAGCCCTGCGTTTTTCTGTAAAAAGAAGCTGCACATGGGGGTGCATGATTTCATTGAGCTTTTGCAGCTGTTTTTCATCACCAAAGACAAGCTGCCCCAATGCCTGGCGATTGAGACTGCCACCATGGTAAAGATCAGCTCTTTGCCGGCTGAAGGTTTCTTTAATCTGTGTGTGTATTTCTATTGAATTCGTGTAATCAGGTTCAAGTATTTCCCGGGCCAGGGCATCGGCATCGATCACAGTGGCGCCAGCTGCGGCCAGCATGCCGGCTGCACTTGATTTTCCGCTGCCAATAATACCGGTAAGCCCATATACGCCCTCATAAAAATTCTGCTGCATACTTTGGCATAAAAGAGGTTTCGGGCTTACCAGCAAGAGTATTTCTATTTACATGTTTCTAAAAGAATCTATTCTCGCCCGATGCTGCGCTCTGGCCTTTGTTTTTTTCTTTTTACGGGTCTGGTTTTCTGCCAGACTAAAAAACAGCTGGGCCATGCACCGTGTGAAGGGCTGAAGCAGCGTATTGCCAAAGAATTCAAAAATGTAGAATTCAAAACCAGGCCAGGCCAGAGCTGCCGGGCCAGCCTTTTTGTGAATGAAAGTCGCCTTGATTATGCAGAAGATTTGACCGGGCGCCTGTACAAAAACCTTAGCCTCTACCAGACTGTTTTTGAGCAGAGTGAGATGAAGGTAAAGCGCAAACGACTTAAACTTGCTGGCATCGAAACTGTCAGGCTTGAAATAATTCCCAAACGTTCAGGCAACCGGGTTAAAACCATTAACTACTACCAGAAATACCGCAATGTGTCTTTTGGCCAGAGCGCCCGTGCCGATGTTATCAAGCTGGCCATCTGGTTGATGAGCCAGAAATAACCTCTTATTTCGCTGAAAAAATTTAGATTCAGCCCCTGGCATTTATACTTGCCAATACATTTGGCTTGTGGAATTAGAATCAATGGGTTCTAAATTTGAGTTTGATGAAACCCGTGATGCCATCGGCGCCAACTCGATGGATGACCAAGAGCGCAAAGAGATGCTCGAGCGCTTTAAAAGCGCGGGTGGCGAAATAAAAAGTGACCGCGAAGTAAAGCCCCCCGGCTCTGAAGAGCCAGAAGACAATCGCCCCCGCCGCAGAGCTGGCGGAGGTGGTGGCGGCGACCATGAAATCAAAACCCCCTCGCAGATGTACCGCGAAAAGCGGCGTGCCGAAGCAGAGAAAAAAGCAAAGGCCCGCGAAGAGTGGGATAAGGCCCGCCAGAAGCTTTCATCACCCTCAGCCAAATTTTTTATAAAGCTGCGCTGCATGTTTCAGGGCCTGACCCCCTTCAGCCTCGCCGAGGCCAGACCCAAGTTTATGAACTTTCTGGCCCTCGAAGTCAAGCAGGGGCTGGTTAATCTGAACCTTATTGGCAATGAGTTTTTTCTCAAAGACCGGGCCCTGGCTAACAAAATCGTTCGTTCACTCGACCAGAAAAACCCCATGCTGATGGAAGTTTTAGAAACTGCTCACACCCTTTACAAGGGTGACGACCTCGCTAAACTTATTGAAAATATTCAAAGCACCCCCAACAGCAATACACCCCTTCACCCTATCAGCGATAATTTGAAGGCATTTTTTCTGCAGCTGTATTATATTTATCCGTTTCAAGAGACTCTGAAGCGGGCCATTTCGCTGGCTTTTGAAATCTATAAGGGTGAAACCAGTAATGATACAGACGTGCAGCGGGTCGATATTCTGCGCAAAAGAGTTCTCAAAGACATTAAGAATGTTTTTCAAGTAGGTTTTTCACGCCTGTTTCAGCTGATCTGCCGGGTTGATAACGTTGATTACCCACCTTTTTCACCCATTCTTGAAAAAGCCATCGGCCTTGACCCCGCCAAACGTCTGGGTAAAAGAAAACGGGGCGATAAGTCTGACCTTGAGGGCAGCCCGGCTGCTGAAGAAGACAGCGCAGCCGAAGAAGAAACTGAATCGACTGAACAAAGCGAAGAAGCGGCCGAGGGCAGCGGCGAGAAAAAAGAAGAAGAGAAGAAAGAGAAAAAAGAAGAGAAGCCCAAGAACGCCGTGCATGCCACCAAAGAGTACCAGTATGGTTCAAGCCTGATGAACATGTACCGCCTGCCCGATTTACGTAAAAAAACAGACCCCCAGGGCCGCTTCGCCAGTATTCCCTACCGTGATAAAGTGTTTCTAGCTTTTATGTTCTTTAATGAATATGATCACGAGTACTCATTTGTTCAGACCACTAACAAAATCAAACTCAATGCTGATTATGCTGAAGGGTCGAAAACTGATTACCGCCAGATACTGGCAGACCTCTACAATAATTCAAGAGATATCATCAGAGCTTTTGAAAAATATGATGAGGCTCTAAAAGAATTAAACCAGCTGAAGAAGAAAAAACAATCAAGCAACTATATTGAACAATCAAAGCTTGAAACCAAACAAGAAAAGAACGTTGATGTAGAAGCACGTAATACCCGCGGCCTGATTCGCACCTACATGGGCAATGTGGCCAAAAATCTCGCCCTGCTGATCAGCGACATGAAGGGCGAGCGCAACATTGTGGGCAATATGGATGAGCCCGTCACCTTTGACAAAGGCCTTGAGGGCAAGAAACGCCTCAACGGTAAACTGGTTAAACAATGCATTATGGAGGCTTATTGCTACAGCCTGGCATTGAAAGAACGTCTTGAAACAGGCGACCTCTACGGCGGCGTCATTCAAATGACCGATGAAGAAATGGTGGCCTCATTTGGCTCGACCTTCGAAGAAAAGAAGGCCCAGCCGCAAGCTGAAGGCGACAGCCTTGATCTGTAAAAATAAAACCGACACTTAATGCAAACTGACCTCTCTGTTCTGGCCATTATTCCGGCGCGTATGGCCTCTACCCGCTTCTATGGCAAACCTCTTACCGAGATCGCCGGCAAACCCATGATTGAGCGGGTCTATGAGAGGGCTCAGGCTGCGGCTTTCTCTGATATTATCGTTGCGACCGATAGCGACGAAATTCTTCAATGCGTCGAATCTTTTGGTGGGCGGGCCATGATGACCCGCTCAGATCACACCACCGGTCTTGACCGAATTATTGAAGTCTTCAGCAACGAGCCGGGTTATGAAATTTATCTGAACATTCAGGGTGATGAACCCCTGGTAGAACCCCAGACCCTGCAGGCCGTGATCGAAAACTTCAGGCTCTATGACGACGCTGATATTTCTACGGCTGCCTACCCTTTTGACAATTATGAAGACAGCCTCGACCCCAACCAGGTAAAGGTGGTTATAGACGCCAGTGGTAAGGCCCTGTACTTTTCACGGTCACAGATACCCCACCATCGCGAACCAACGGCCTTCAAAAAGGGCAGCCTTCTTAAACATCAGGGTATCTATGCTTATAGCAACTCTGGTCTTAAAAAAATTCAGACCCTGGCTGCTACAGAGCTTGAAAACCTCGAAAAACTTGAACAATTACGGTTTTTATACCACGGTCTTGCAATCTATGTAGCCATTTCACAAAAAGATTCTATCGGGGTTGATACCCCTGAAGACGTTAAAAAAGTTGAGGCAATTCTCAATGGCTGAAAACAAGAGACAGGGGCCCCTGCTGCTGCGGGGCCTTGAATACCTGAGCGCACTGGGCCCAGCCCGTTTCTACCGCTTAATCTCGCGCACCCGGGTCGATCGCCTGCTCTACATTTCACGCTATGCTGATCATGGCAAAGTTCTGGCGGTTTTAAAAAGTGTACCCATCGATAAAAGTATTCACCTGTTAAAGAACACTGACAACGATTACATCATCTCGATTTTTGAAGCACTGCCTACCGATGACCTCATTTATTTAATGCAGCATCTGCCCGAAGAAGAACTCTTTAAGTGGATGCGCAGCATAGATTCAAAAGAGACCAACCAGATCATGGGCACTCTGGGCGCCAAAGATGCCACTCACCTGATTCAACAATTGGGAATTGAAAAAACTATTGATATCACCAGACTTTTCAAAGCGCAGAAACTGCTTGAATTGATTGAAGCAGTTGGTCTGAAAGAAGCTACCCTGATCTCAGAAAGTCTCACAGTGCCCGAAATAAGAAAATGGAACCGGGCCCGCGGCATCGATGATCTCAAGCTACTGGTACCATACCTCGGCGCCACCAACCTGCTGGCCCTGCTAGATTTTTTTGGTTTAGACAAGGCCATTAAACTTTTTAAAGAGCTGCGGCCCGAAGAAATCATTCTATTTGTTAAACTGTCTAAGTCGATGCGCATGCCCCGCAAAAAAGCATCAGACTGGAAGAAGCTCGAAGATGCTCTTTTTAAGGCCCGTGAGCTCGAGAAGAAACCAAAGAAGCGAGCCAAAAAGAAAACAAAAATTAAATCAACTAAGAAAAAGACCAAAACGAAAACAAAACGTAAAACCACTACAAAGAAGAAAACGGCCACTAAAAAGAAAACCACCCGAAAAAAGACCAAAACGAAAAGCAAAAAACGCAGTAAGTGAACTGGCAGAAAATACAACAAGACTTTCTGATTAACGAAGAGCGTATCTGGCTCAATAATTGCGGGGTCTCACCCATGCCCAACCAGGTGATCGAACGTATGCGTGATTACCATGAGGGGTTTGCCCGCCACTGCATTGCCCGGCAAGACACCACGCTATTCGAAGCCCGTGATAATATTAAAAAGATACTGGCCCTGCTGCTGAACTGCAGCCCAGATGAACTGGCCGTCATACACAATACCGCCGAGGGTATGAACTTCATCAGCTACGGCTACCCCTTTGAAGAAGGTGATGAGGTGATTCATCTGCAAGATGAGTACCCCAGCAATGTCTACCCCTGGCAGAACAGGCCCGACAAGCAGCTGAGCCTCAGGCCAGTGGCCCTGGGCGCCGATGACGAAGAGTTCTTACATAATCTAGAGCAGCAGATCACAGAAAAAACCAGAGTGATCAGCCTTTCGGCTGTACACTGGCTCAGTGGGCGCCCCCTGCCCCTTGAGGCGGCCGGCGCGCTCTGCAAAAAAAACAATATTGATCTGGTGGTTGATGGGGCCCAGGGTGTCGGCCACGTGCCCATTGACTTTGAAAAAATCGGGGTGGCCTATGGGGCCTTCTCAGCGTGGAAGTGGCTGCTTGGGCCCCTTGGCCTTGGTGTGCTCTATATTCGTAAAGAAAAGCTAGAAAAGCTTAAACCAGTGTTTATGAGCACGGGGTCAGTGGTCAATGACGAAGAATATCTTCCCTATCGGCAGCAACTCAAACCCGATACCGAACGGTACAACTATTCAACACCCAGCTTTCAAGACTATGCTTATTTCGAGGCCAGCCTTAGCTATCTACAACAGATTGGTTTTACCCGGGTGATCGATCACATTCAGCAGCTGGCCCAGAAGCTGCGCGAGGGTCTGCAGCAGATTGGTTTTAACGTAATCAGCGGTTTTTCATCGGCAATCGTATCAACCGCAAGTGAAAAACTTGATGCGGCCCAGCTGGTACAACGACTTGAAGAGAAAAAGATTCATGGGTCGCTGCGCGCTGCGCGTGTGCGGCTGGCGCCCCATATTTTTAACAGCGAAGAGCAGCTGGCCGAAGTCTGTAAAATATTACAGGCTTCAGTTTGAAAAAGCTGCAAGAGCGGGGCAAGAGAACTTCTTAAAGCCGAATCTTTTGGCAAGCTTCTGCAGACGACTCTGCGCCGTTGTACCTGGCTTTTTTTTAAACAGAGCATCTGTAATCTCAAAAGGCAGGGCCCTGCCGGCAAGCCGGCTTTGCAGTGCCTTCACCCTGTCTTCTTTTGACAGTGAGGTATCTTTACCCAGCAGGCCGGCCATGGTGCAGATATTGTTGAGCTCATCTAGATGCATGGCAGCCATGGCCTTCTCGACTCTGCGCATGTGATTGATGGCGCCCCAGAAGAGGTAACCACTCACCTGCTCGTCACGACCACCCTTGATCTGATCTTGAAAATATTTTTTGCCATAACCCCAGATTCCGTTACTCATGGGAAAGGCCTGTAAAAAAGGCCGAACCAGATAACGGCCATCGGCGATATGATTGTAGCGCTGGGCACAGTGGCGCAGCAGGTTATATGCCCTTTTCGACCGGGGAATGCCAGTGGTGAGATAGCGGGGCCCGAAGTGAGAGCTGTATACCATGGGGGCCACCACATCAACGTAGGGGGCAAAAGCCTCCATATCCTGGCCGATGCGGCCGGCAGCACGGTAAATGCCAT
>CAZHLC010000151.1:0-8045 GCA_964532545.1 uncultured Leptospiraceae bacterium
ATAAGAGCGCAGATTCAACAGGGTCTGCTCTTTTACCTTTGAAAAATGGTATTGAAGATAATTTTCCATATCAAAGGGAACCAGCATACCAGAGACAGAGAATCCGAATTGAACTACCCCCGGGCTGAGAAAACGCAACATAAAGGGCATATTGCGACCCAGTTGTTTTTTTATAACCTCAACTGCTTCATCAGTCGCCTTGCTTGAAATCTCTTTAAAGTCGCTGTCTCGCAACTGGGCAAATTTCCAGCCCGCGGCCTCAAGAGCAGCAATATAGCACATGAGTGAAGAACTGGCAAAGGCGGCTCGGGTTCGTAATTCTTGATCTACATTGGCTGGCAGCCCCGCATCATTAAGAGCCTTTGCTATTTCTGAGCAGGCAGGCTCATCACCGGCAAAGGGGTTCTTAGTTAACGGGGGAAACCAATACGCTACAGCCGGCTTTTCTAAATCATCACCTTCAATGGGGGCCTGATAGCTGAGAAAGGCAATCAGACCAGAAACAATCTGGCAGTTTTCACCAACGTTTTCTTTAATGTAATTGTAATCGTTTAAGCCTGGTTGCAGTGCCACCACTCTGGCACTGTTAATAGCCTGCAGATTCTTAAGAAACAACTTCTCACGTAAGACATCTGACGAGACCGCTATCAGATAGATATCATAACTCTTTGGTTTGTATTCTTTTGCAGAGGTGATCAAATGATAATCATCAAAAACAATTTGATTCTTTTTATCACTCAAGTCTACCAGAGGCATGCCACCACTGTATTTTTCTTTCGAAGCCGGTCTGACCTGAAAACCTACTTCATAGCCCGCTTTTTTGAGAAAATACGCATAAACCTGGCCAACGGCCCCGGCCCCGATCACCAATACTTTCATTAACCACTATCTTTTGTTTGCCCGCACGGGGTCGAGCACTTACTATTGGTCTTGACTTATCAATTCGGTCGAAGATTATTCTGCTTTTGTTATTATTCATAACAAAGGGGAACTAGAATGCAACAGATAGAAGGGCGTAATCTTTTTGGCCAGCTGATCGCTGATATATTTAATCCTGGTAATTTGCCCAGCAAAGAGAAACTTGCCAGGCACGTGGCCCACAAGACCATCATGGTCACCGGGGCTTCTTTCGGTATTGGGGCCGAAACCGCAGTTTTTCTTGGCTCTGCCGGGGCGCGAATTCTGCTGGTGGCACGTACAGCCGAGGCCCTCGAAGAAACCGCTACTCAAATCAGACAAAATGGGGGTGAGGCCCATGTTTTTGCTACAGATTTAACTGATATGCAGGCAGTTGACGAGCTGGCCACCACTGTGCTCAAGAAATACCGAACGGTCGATATTCTGGTTAACAATGCCGGCAAGTCAATTCGGCGCTCGATTGACCTGTCAATTGATCGTTTTCAAGATTTTGAGCGCACCATGAACATCAACTACAATGGGCCTGTTCGCCTGTTGATGGCCCTTCTAAAAGAAATGCGTAAGCAGAAATCGGGCCATCTGATTAATATTTCAACCGTGGGGGTACGCATTCCCCCCGCACCCCGCTGGGGCGCCTATCAGGCATCGAAAGGCGCCTATGATATTCTGTTGCGCAGCATCGATCATGAAATGCGTCATGAGGGAATTTACACCACATCAATTTACATGCCCCTTGTTTATACCCGCATGAGTGCCCCGACCCCGGCTCTGCAGAACCTACCGGGCCTGTACCCCGAAGAAGCTGCCGGTCTGGTTGGCAGAGCCATCATCGAGAAAAGCCCCAGCATAGAACCATGGTGGATTTATCCCGCCGAGGTAATCACCACCATCTTTCGCGAACCCACTAACTGGCTGCTCAGCGCCATGGTTCCCCTTACTGATGACACTGAAAGTGCCAAACGTTTCAAAAGTGAACAAGGCGATGCTTGACGACCTGCTGCAATTGCCTGCTATTTTGACCCGTCTGGCAGGCCTGCGCCTTAATCACCCGCAAGAGCTTTTAAGCGGTCTGCGACATATGCAGTCTGCCGGAATTTCTGCCACCATGTTTCTTCATGGTTCGGCCAGTCGATTTCCCCATCAGGTTGCTATCATCGATGATAGAACCTCGGTAACCTATGAACAGCTCTCGCATCAGGTTCATTCACTTGCTGTTGCCCTTGGCAGCCAGTTCAACATTGGCAGTGATAATACCGTGGGCCTGCTCTGCCGCAATCATGTTGAAGCAGTACGGGCCCTGATGGCCGTCGCCAGCCGGGGCTGCGAGCTGGTACTGCTGAACACTGATTTTCCAGGCGATCAGCTGGCCCAGGTCATAAAGCGGCATAAGATTAATCTGTTGATTGCCGATGAAGAATTTTCAAAAACCATTGATGCTGCTGGTTTCAAGGGTCGCGTATTGACTGCCTGGCGTGATACACCGGGCGCCAGCCTCAATAATTATATCTATGAAAGCGATCAGACTTTGACACCGGCCGAGCAGCGTACCAAGATCACCATGCTGACATCGGGCACTACCGGCGTGCCTAAAGGGGCACCCCGTTCACCAAACCCCATCTCGGTTGTGCCGGCTATACTGACCTTGTTCAGCCGTATTCCTTTTGAGACAGGCCAGGTAATGCTGTTAAACCCACCACTCTTTCATGGCTTCGGTCTGGGATATTTGCTGCTGTCAATCTTTCTTGGTTCAACCATAGTGTTGCACCGGCGCTTCGACGCACACACCACTCTTAATGATATCACACGTTATGGTGCCGAGTCTTTTGCTGGTGTGCCGGTTATGTACAAACGGCTGCTCGATTTGTCTGCGGCAAAGCTCAGAAGTGCAAATCTGAGCTCAATGAAAATCATGATCACCGGCGGCGCCCCTCTGTCGGTCGAGCTGGCCACCCGGGTTATGCAGACTTTTGGGCCTGTGTTATACAATCTTTATGGTTCAACCGAAACGGGCTTTACCTGTATGGCCACCCCGGCTGATCTACAGGCAGCACCCGGCACCGTAGGCCGGCCGGTCTCAGGTACTACTATTAAATTGCTCAACGCAGAGGGGCAACTGGTACCCAGCGGAGAGAAAGGCCGCATATTTATTGGTAGCCATATGCTGTTTGATGGCTACAGCGGTGGCGGCAACAAGGCCATTGTCTATGGGCTGATGAGCACCGGTGACATGGGCCGCTTTGATGATGCTGGGCGCCTCTTTATTGAAGGCCGAGAAGATGACATGATTGTGTCAGGGGGTGAGAATGTGTTTCCGCAAGAGGTAGTTGAGGCACTTCTTAGCCATAAAAGCGTGAGTGACGCAGCCGCCGTAGGGGTGGCCGACTCTGAATTTGGCCAGCGACTGCTGGCCTTTGTGGTGGGCACCGAAAATAACACCGAAGAGCTACTGGCCTTTCTCAAAACGAAAATAGCCCGCTTTAAAATTCCCCGTTCGATCATTTCAGTTAAAGAGATTCCCCGTAACCCATCGGGCAAGGTTCTGCGCCGAGCGCTGGTTGAAATGGCAGAGGCCGTTTAAAATTCTGAAAAAAGTCTTGCACCCTGGGCATTCTGAAGTTATGCCAGTGTAAGGGGTGGGTGGTCATGGCTGATTCGAATGAAAACAAAATCGATTTAAAACAGCGTTATGATACTATCTACAACCTGAACGTTCAGCCCTATAAAAACAGCGACGAGGCCTTTGAGGCCATTTTGAAGGCTGTGGCCAGAATTCTCGGTCTACAGTTTACCGCCATCACCCGGGTCGATGACAAATATGAATACACCCTGATGTTCTACAATGGCGAGAAGATCAGCAAAAAAGCTCCCAAGCTGCCTCTCAATCGTACCTTCTGCGACACCGTCTGTAATGGCGGGGGCAACCTGGTAATTAACGACACCAGAGAGATTGATAAGTTCAAAGAGCACTATGCCACCAGAAGGCGGGGCATTACTTCTTATATTGGTGTACCACTGCGTCTCAATGATGGCTCGATCTATGGCACCCTATGTGGTTTTGATGAGAACCCCAAAGCCATGGGTGAAGATGAGCTGGCCCTGCTTGAGGTCATTGCCCGCAGGGTAGTCTACGATATTGAAATGCAGCAGCAGAACCAGCAGCTCAAAGATGCCCTTGACAACCTTGAAAAGGTGAATAACCAGATTAAATCTGAAATGCTGGTGGCCCAGCAGATACAAGAGCAACTGCTGCCACTGGTTCCTCCTGAGGTTGAAGGTATTAAACTTGTTTCAGAATACCGGGCTCTTGAAGAGGTGGGTGGCGATTTCATTGACTACTTTGTTGATGATGATATTGTAAGTATATTCGTTGGTGACGCTTCAGGGCATGGTGTACCAGCAGCTCTGGTTGCCTGCATGTCGAAGATCGCCCTTGAAAATCACCGAATTGACACACGTAAACCTGGCAAACTGCTCACCAAACTTCATCACAACATCTACAACAAAACCAATAATCATTTTGTAACTGCGTGCAGCGCTGTACTTGATCGCAACTCTAGAACTCTGACCTACAGCCTGGCGGGGCACCCCCGGCCTTACCTGATCAAATCATCGGGTGAAGTTACCCAGCTTGAAGGCCGGGGTGCTGCACTTGGCCTGAAAGAAAACCCGCAATATGAAGAGAACTCAATTGTGCTGAGCGCTGGTGATCAGGTTCTCTTTGTGACAGACGGTGTCATCGAGTGTCGCAACCAACAGAACCATGAGCTTGACCCCGATCAAATTGAAAAAAGAATTCAACGACTGGTAAAAACAGACCGCTCTAATATCACCTCAGATCTGCTCAAAGACCTCAACGACTTTATGGGTCAAGAGCAGTTCGAAGATGACGTTACCCTGGTTCTGCTGACAGTAACCTGATTAAAAAGTTACGAAGTATCCCACAGAGAAAGCCGGGGCAGCAATGATATTCTCTGCAGCAAAAACTGATTTCATGCTGGCATTTATGCCCATAGATGCAGCAAATTGCCAGGCAACCCTCAGTGAATAGGCACTGAAGCTGGTCTCGTTTGAAATCAGCGGGGTCACAAGTACCCGACTGCGGTTCTTCAGAGAGCTCTGCTGGTTAAAGCCGACGATTAAGAATAGCTGTCGCTGAAGCAGTGACACACCCACTTCGGCATTTACATGAATCTCGTCAGAAAATTCGCGGGTACGAAAGTTGTAACCGGCATCTAGAGTAAAAAACCAGTTGCCCATAACGTAGGCCAAAGCCAGCCTGGGTAGAAAGTTAAACTCTCCGTCACCTGTGAGCAGCAAGTCGGGCTGGGTATCATTACCGGTAGGAATTCCGTTAAGTAACTCGAAGTTGAGAAACAGCCCACCTGATTGAAAGAATTGTAACTTCTGTAACAGAGTCACATCTCCTACACCGGTAAAGTTGGCAGCAGCATTGGTATCATCGGCCTTAAAGGCGAGGTTGCGCAAGGCAGGGAAATACACTCCCGTGGTATAAAATGAGGTTACCCCGGCTTCAGCATAGAGATTTGCGCTGATCTCTGAGAAGTTGCGGCTATCAACCACATTGCCAGAAGAATCATAGAATTTTTTAGCTGAGATAAAGCTGGTGTCGACTGCCACCAGAAATTCTGAGGCAGGGCGCACCCAGGCTGCACTCAATGAGTAAAGAGGTAGAAAGACTACAATAAGAAGTTTCTTCATATAATTAGGTTTCAATTGACGATTAAAAGTTACTGATTTTCGTCACCGCCGAGACGATTTACACCACCAAGAAACATATTTGCAAGGTCATGGGAAATTTTCTCGGCATCGAAGCTCTGGTCACCTTCGGCCAGAAAGGCCAGAATCTCCCAACTCATGCCGAAAATGAAAAGGCTCAGATAGGTAAGATTGGCCTTCGGCAGCAACCCAAGGCGCATGGCCCGTTTCATTTCACGCTCAGTCTGCAGAAAAAACGATTTTGCCCGGCGCTCTGAACGCAGCCGCCTGAAAGTAGTCTGATTTACTGCTACCATTTTCAGTATATCGCGGTCTTTAGCGAATACATCTAGCAATGACATGAACGAAAGTTTGACAAACTCATAAGGGTCTTTGGCCTCACGGCGAACCTGCAGGCTTTTCTCTGATAGCTGGCGCATCAAATCACGCACGATGAAATCATAAACCTCTTCTTTGTTTTTGAAGTGATTATAAAAGGTGCCGGCAGCCAGCCCACTCTCAGCTATTAATTCGCGCATGCGAACCGCTTCAACCTCTTTAGAGCCCATTACCCTGATGGCGGCCTGAATGATCTGACGCCGATTTTTCTTACGGGTCTCTAACTGTTTAACATAGGCCGTATGATCGCTCATGAGGCCACAAAGATAGAAAAAACCGCCTTAAAGTCTACATAAAAACCCCAAATCATTGACAATGCTGTCACTTTTAGTGGCCGCACAACCGATAATATACTAGCTTTGGGTGAATTATTGTTCACCCAAAGCGGGAGGTTTTATGAAAGCACGCAACTACAGAGTTACCAATGAGCTGAAACACGGTAACGATATCGAGGTTCGAAAGATCGACTGGAATTTTGAACAACTGAATAAATACTATCTTGGTAATAACAGTTTCATGTCTGCTGTATTCACCGTTTTAAGCCTCGCCTTTCCTGAAGGTGAACGATTCTTTATTCGCTCTGTGAACCGGTTCAAAGATCACGCAGACACCGAAAAACTCAGAGAAGAGATCAAAGCCTTTATCGCGCAAGAAGCCCAGCACGGCTCAGCCCATGACAAACTCAATAACGCCTTCGACGAGCTGGGCTACAACGTGAAACCATTTCAAGACACCTTTGAGAATGTCATCTTCAGAGGCCTTGAAGATAACCTTGCACCACTGCCCTTTCTGGGGGGAAAGATTGCCCTGGCGGCCACGGCCGCTGCCGAGCACTTCACCGCTACATGGGCAAACATCTTTTTTAAAAGCCGTCTGAAAAACAACATGCCTCAAGAGATGAAGCAGCTCTTTTACTGGCATGCTCTTGAAGAGATGGAGCATAAGAACGTGGCATTTGACCTGATGCAGAAAGTAGATGATAACTACTTTCTGCGTACAGGCAGCATGGTGCTGGTTTTCACCGTAATATCTATACTGGTAGCAAGCGGTGTAATCTATTTCGCCATGACAGATGAAGAGATTGATCTCGGTCAATTTGTTCAAGAGATGCTGCGTGATATTTTCGATGTAAATGAACATGACTACAGTTTTACTGTAGCCATGTTCAAAGCCTTTATCTCATACCTGCGGCCGGGGTTTCATCCTGATGATGATGAGACTGGTATTGAAACAGCACGCAAACTCTTCAACGAAGAGTTTGCGCGAGCCTCATAGCTAAGGCATTATTAAGGCCTTTACCATTTTACGCTGCTGTGTAAAATGGTAAAGGTATGAGTAATATATATCTACTTGTTCTCTTGGCCTATGTTAGCTGGGGGGCTCTATTGGCACTGACCGTTGTAATGATACGAACCATCAGAGTTCTTCAGGGCAAAAACAAGTCGAATGACTTTCCCGCAGACCGTGAACATGGTGAAGGGTTTTATCGCCGTGCAATGCGGGCCCATCTTAACACCATCGAGAACCTGATACTCGCTGCACCGGTTCTATTAGTTGCTTATTTCAGTAAGATTATTGATCACAATGTTGAAACATGGGCCCTCGTATTGCTTGGGGCCAGGCTGGGTCAGAGTATTACTCACTTACTCGGTCTGAGTGAATGGCATGTGAATGTTCGCTTTGCCTTCTTTCTTGCCCAACTGACCAGCCTTGGTGTGATGATCTATTATCTGGCTGACGACCTTAAGCTATTCGGCTGACTTTTCTTCGCCTTTTCTCAATCAGTTTATAGTCGATCAGCGATGCGCTGATATTACCTGTAGGAATTCCGTATAAAGTAAGAGGATACAGCTCAATATTGACTGGAACACGATCGCTCTTACGCATCTGCACATATCTGCGCTCTTGACCCGCAAGTATAAGATACTCACCTTCAAGCCATTGCAGCTCAAAAACTCTGAACTTCTCGCCAATGAGAACTGGTACTTTAACTTGCTTTATCTTTTTGTACC
>CAZHLC010000152.1:0-8026 GCA_964532545.1 uncultured Leptospiraceae bacterium
GCAATCGCAAAGTATAAGGTTCCCCTGCTGACTACCCTGAATTATCAGAGCATGCGCTTTGATGATGAAGACCCCCTGAATGATGAGTATATTGCTCTTTATGAGCGCCACATGCAGTTAGAACGGCCAGAAGGCCCCAGGCTGGCCAACACTGCCCCTGCCATGTTAGAAAAACTTTTAACCGGGTTCGGCTATGAAGTAGAAACTGCTGAATCGGTCTGGCAAGTGCCATCAAGCGACAAACTTTTTGCAGATTATTTGAATTTTATGCAAAAAGCCATTGCTGAAATCATTTCACCTGAAAAGGTGGTGACTCTTGAGAAATGGTTGGCTGCCAAAAGAGAACAAAAAGGGGTTACGCTCTGGGTAGAACACATCGATTTATTAGCACTCTAATTTTCACCCTGTTATTAACCACTCAATGCGTACAAAATGGTGACGCGTCACCCGAGTCTCTGGTGCAGGCAGATTTGCCCGATACAGTTACCTATACAGCGGATATAAAACCCATTCTGCTTGATCATTGTATTGATTGCCATGCAGCAGGGGGTACCCAGGGTCTTATTGGTAAGGCAGACCTGTCTGGTTATAGCAATGCCTCAGCCAAAGTTGGCTCGATTATCTTCACGGCCGTCGATCTCATATACATGCCACCAGGCAGCCGCGATAAGCTCACTGAGTATGAAAAAGCCCTGATTCGAAAATGGCAAAGTGATGGGTTGTTAGAATGAGATATCTGCTGGTATTTATCTCTCTCTGCAGCTTCAGTTCTTTGCTGGCCCTGCCCCAGTACACAGCACGCGCTGGTCGCATTTGCGATAATTGCCACAGCTCACCTTTCAAAACCAAAACTAAACCAGCCTGGAAAAACCCGAAGCTGTCGAAAAGAAAATGTAACCTTTCATGCCAGAGCTGCCATGTAACCCCCGGTGGTGGTGGTATGCGCACTGTTGTAGGGCGCTACTATGCAAAAAACACTCTGCCCATCTGGGGGGCAGCCAAACGGCCCTATCATGATCAACAGCGTGATCTTGTTGATTACTTCAGCGATAACAGCGAGCCCGACCAGACGGTAAAAGCTCTTGCCCAGGCAGATGAACCACCACCCCCACCGGGCGATGGTAATGGTTTACCACCGGCATGGTCGTGGGCTGACCCGCTGGTGTTTGGTACACCTTTCAATGTAAACTCAATTAATGAACAGAGTGATTATGCCTATGACTTTGACCGCTATGGTGATTTAAATGCCGACCCTTTAGTAAACGTAGCCGGCAATTTCAGATTTGCCTATCGCAGGTTGAGCAACCCCAACATTTTTACTTTAGAGAATGCCTTTCCGATGCAGCTTGATGCCGGGGTTGCGGTTCACCCCATTGAGCACCTTACTGTTAAATCGACTGTAGGTGTGTTGGGGCAGATCTCTGGTGATGACAGCACAGGTGAACCCCGCGAGCTCGATAAAAGGTTACTGGTGCGCGATGCCTTTATCATGACTCACGAATGGCCTTTTCAGTCGTATGCCCTGGCAGGCACCTTTCAGCCCAGCTTTGGAATGCGCATTGAAGATCACACCGCACCTACAAGACGTTTTTTTGAACAAGATCTCTCAGAGGCCGGTAATTCAGTTTACGGCCTTGAGGTTGGTGCAGCCCCTAATTATCCCTACATTAATGCCTCGGTTTTTATGAACCAGACTGATGAAGCCCCCCTTGGTGACGCAACGGGTCTGGGTGGGGCCGTAGCTGCTGGTTGGCGAGATCTGGCCTGGGGCCTGGGTGCTTCTTATATGGTTAAACGGCGCACCTATGCAAACCGAGGCGACCTTGATGCCTATAATATCAATGGTTATTTTAACCTGGGTCGCCTTTATCGGCCCCTGGTTATCACAGTACTGGGTGAAGTATCGGTGGGTCGCCGGCCCCGCAGCCCCAATCAGGCTAATAAAAAATGGTTTATGGCCAACTTTGTTGAGCTCAACTATCTGCTGGCCAATGGCATAAATCTCAAAGTGAACCATCACTTTTATGATGCCGATACCCGGGTCAAAGATGATGAGCTCAGAAGGCTGGGCTTTGGCAGTGATTTAACCCTGTTCCCCGGTTTACGTCTAAGCCTCGAATACCGCATGTATCGGCGCATTAACGATAACAGAGTTCAAGAGTACGTAACCCAGTTTACTAACCAGGGGCGGGCCGATCTTGCTGAGTTGGTACAGAGTGAAGAAGTGCAGAATGAACTGATTATCTTTCTACATGGTTATTTCTGAACATTCTGCTGATATCAATAGCAAAAGAAACCAGTAGTAGCAAAGTTGCAGCCGGCAGCAGCCACTGGTAAACAGCTGGTGGCAAGATAAAGGCCACAATAAGTGCAGTCAGAACAATTACAAAGACAGTCTGCCCGCGTTTATTATGGGGCTCTTCATATTGTTTAAAACCGGCAATCATTAAAAATACAAAGATGGGCCTGGCAATAGCAGCCACAAACAGGTAGGCCAGTGCTGCATCTTTACTGTAAAGCAGGTAGCAGAGTACCAGTACCAGAAAAGCATCAACCTCTAAATCAAACAGCCGACCAAACTCTGTTTCTTGTTTGAAGCGGCGGGCCAGATAGCCATCGAGCCCATCGAGAGCCGTAGCCAGGCACACCACTGCTACGAACACATAGGCATTGAGCTCTGAAAAAAACCAGCTGCCGGCAGCTATCAACAAGAATCTGCCGGCGCTCACCAGATTGGGGCTGCTGAATTTAAAAGAGGTTTGAATAAAAAGAAAAAGACCGGCAAAACCAAGAAGGCCAGCCAGCAGCAGAGGCAGGTTTTCTTTTAACAGAATGGCAAAGCCGAGGCCAATAAGTAAAAGAACTGAGTGCCAAAGACTCCACCAATTAAGTGAAGCCAAGCTCATTTACTTCAGTTCTTAAAAAACGGATCGTCGAATGATTTCAGACCATCGAGATCTTCTTTGCTGGGGTTCTTCAGTTTATCAACTTTCTTAGAAACACCATGAGGTCTGTTAGCACATTCAAGTTCGAGCAGTTTACCGGCGCAGCGCAGCTTACCGGTGGGATACTTGAACTTTGGCTCGTCTCGGTCGCCTTCTTTGTCTTTGCTGTAGCAGAATAGACCAATACGCAACCAGTTTGCTTCGCTGTTTTTCTGTTTTTCACAGTCTTCAGCGGTGGCGAAGGGTTCTGAAGCTTTCTTCCAGACCATTGATGTACTGCAGTGTAAAAAGAAAAAAGCCAGAATGGTTATGATAAAAACTTCGCTTTTCATAATCAATATTATTAATAAAATCAACAGTCACCTGTAAAGCTATTTAGACAGCAAAAATAGATTCACAAAATGGCGGTTTTGAAATTTTATGCACTACAAATCGGCACCGTGAAGAATAGATTATCATTTCTGATTATTGTTCTGCTGCTGACCACCACGGGGGCTGGCAGTGAGATTCTAAACCCCTCAAAAAAAGATCTGGCGGCCGTGGCTCTGGTGCGCAGGTTTTTAACAGCTGAAAAGGGTCACAAGAAGCTGACCAAAAAGCTCAAACCTTCAAAGAAACAATGCCGGGCCTATTTTACCAAAAAGGCAGGTAAATCGATTTGTAAAAAAATGATGAAGGCCATGAAAAAGCTGAAGGCCATTAAGCCCCGCAAAGGCCAGACCCAGCTGCGAATATGGAAGGCCAGGGTAAAAGATCTGCGAGCCCAGAATGATGCTTCGAAGTCTTTTCCGGTTGGGTATCGCAGCAGTGCCCGCTATATCAGAAAAAAGTATACCATTTACCGCTTCAAGTTTGTGCAGCCTGGCAAAACCATTGGCCGCTCATTCGATGGCCTTGTAAAAATCAAAGGCAAGTGGAAGATTTTTCCCAAACCATGGCGATATCTTAAAAAGAAAAAGTAATCAATAGTAAAACCTTTTTAACACATCAGCCGCTTTATCATTATCAGGGTTTTTTTCTATGGCTTTTTTGAGATAGAAGTATGCTTCACGATTGTTGTTCGTCATTAAATAATTAATTCCCAGATAGCAGATGGCAGTGTCGCTGCGCTTAAAGTTCTGCCCGGTTAATGGTTTTAATACTTGTTCAGCCTCTTTAAACTTTTTCTGCTGAATAAGCACTGTGCCCTGACAAAGCTGGGCCATTGGGTTAGCGCCGGCTTTTTTGCAGTATTTTATAGCCATGCGATACTGTTTATCAATTTCAAAGGCCCGGGCCTTCCATAACCAGGCGGCTGCGCTGGTTTCTTTCACCGCCTTTTCATGGCGGGTAATGATTTTCTTAACGGGTTTTGAGTTTTTCTCACCCAGTAAATGAAGAGCTGCAATGAGTTCCATCTTTGCATAGTTAGCCGGGTCTTGATTAAACGAAAGCTCAAAGTAGTAAACGCTTCTTCTTTTATTACGTTTGATCAGGTACAGGGCACCCAGCATGGGGTAGAGGTCATGTTTAGCAAGCTGGCCGCTTGCTTCAACTTTAAGCAGAAATGTTTCAAGCTTAGCAAGTACCTCTTTTTCATCAGCAGTAAAACAGTCTTTTTGTACTTTAAAGTCAGTGATGTCAGCCTGATAGCAACCAATCACGGCTTTGAAAAAAAGTGGGGTCAGTTGGGCAAAGGCCTTCAGACTCTGGTAGCGTACATCACCAGGGTGGCGCTTGATGGCTTTATCGATGTTCTCATAACGCTGGTATTTCAGAGCTGATTTTTTGTTTTTCTGTTTAGCCTGGCTGTAATCTGCAATGCCGCTGAATGTTTCGGCCAGTACAAATGGCATCAAAATGCTGAAATCGAAGTTTTCACGCTGCATAGCCCGGTGAAAATCACGGTAAACAGGCCTCAGCTTTACCAGCATGGCCATGTCTTGAGCTCTTGAAAACTCAAAGAGTATAAAACCAATCAGAGACCAGTTCTTTTTGTCTGGTTTACCTTTCTGTACATTGAGAACAAGCTGCAGGCTCTGCAGCAACAACTGCCTTTTAGCCAGACCACCTACCAGGTTGGCCTTGGCATAAACCAGGTGGGCCGCCTCTTCTTGCAGATCATAGGGCATATCATAGGGGCTGCCATACTTTTTATGTTTCTCTTTGAAAGCGGCAATGGCCCGGTCAACATGCTGCAGAGCTTTTTTGCGCTCACCCAGTTTCTGGTACAGACCTGCAAGCTGCTGGTTTTTTTCAACCGGCGATAACTTCTTATCTTTTGCCAGTGCCTTGATCTGTCTTTTTAATTCTCTGTTTGAAGGGCGCACAACCTTCTTGTTCGAAAAGGTAGACTTCTCTGAAATGCCAAGATACACACTCATTGACCCGGGTATGTTGACCAGTTTGCGCAGGTATAAGATATCGAGATTGTTTAATGAAGTTTTTACTTTTTGACCGGGCCCCGCCTTTTTACCGGGGCGAACAAATTTGCCTTCGGCAAACAGTGAGCCTGCAAACAGAAATAAACATAAAGTTGGTATTTTCATCAGTAATTAGCCTTTAGAGTTTTATCGAGGTATGAAGAAAGTTGATCGCCACTGAATACGTCAATGTTATGAGTCTTGCTGAAGGTTCGGGCCGAATCAGCGATACCGCCGGTTGACATAAGCATACCTTTTGTAGCCCGGGTGGTCTGCATATATTTTTCTAATAAGCGTGCCTGATCTTCTTGTAGAACTTCATAGCTGCGCCTGATAAATATGGCGATTTTTTTCGGTTCAATGCCATGATCAGCGGCCAGAATATTCATATTGCCATCGTTAGTCAGGTGAGCCTTTTCAATTTTAAGATCTAAATGGCGAATAAGGTCTTCACACATAATCTGAAAGATTTCATTTTTAGCGGTCTGAAAATCTTTCAGACTGTCAGTTTCTTCTACTCGTTGAAGTGAAACCTGTTTGAGTTTCATCTCGACATCTTTGTAACCTTTATTGAATTTGCTGATGTCGTGGTAGAGATGGGCAGCCTTTTTCATATCGTTCATTTTTTCATAAAGGTTGGCCAGGGCATACTTCACCTGCCATTCAAGCTCGGCTGGCTCTTGGGCCGAAACGGGTCTAGAATCGGCTTTCTGCAGCCATTCGAGGGCCGTATCTTGGTCACCCTCATGTTCTATGATACGCGCAAGATTGTACAAGACGCTTTTGCCGTAGTAAACGCTGTTAGCAGCCTGGTTAAAGTAGGTCTTAGCCTGGGCCAGATTTCCTCTTTTCTGCATAATCTCACCCAGAACATATTTGATATCAACCAGGTTTGAGTTGAGAGACAGGGCCTTGTTGGCAAATTGTTCAGCTTTTTCAGGGTTATTCTGTTTAAAGTAGCAGAACGCCGCCAGAGTCAGAGCATCTAGATTGTCTGAATCAATTTCAAGGGCCCTGGCTAGAAACTTCAGCATGCGGTCAGAATATTCTTGCGCCTTGGCGAGGTTCTGCGCAACTGCCAGAGGGTATTTAATGTTATCTGGCTCAAGTTTCATTAGAATTTGATTCTGGGCAAACAGTGCTTCTTGATTTTTAGTGAGCATTAACAGCTCGCGCAACTGCTTGTGTACGGTAATTTCACTGAAACCATCAAGGCTGGGCAGATCATCGCCAAGAACTTCGTATTTGTTTATGGCCACAAGTCGCTGCAGAGTACGAATTGCTTCTTCATGGTCTTTCATCATTGAAAGGCTGCGGGCCAGATACCATAGTATAACTGTGTTGTTGGGGTCTTCTTGCAGCAGGTTATCACAAACACTTTTGGCCCGGGCAAAGTCAGCCAGCGAATAGGCCTCAGCCGCATCGCGCAGGTTCAGCGATTTGAACATATTCACCTTACTGAGAAAAACAATCAGAATAATTGCAATGCCAGAGGCCAGAATGATGATGATGGTTGTGGCATCCATCAAGTGAGTTTATTTACAAAGCCATTATCTGTAAAGGTATATAATATCCCCAGATTAACTGATCAATTTTATACAAGGTTTATGTAAGTCTGAAAGAATAAACCTTTTCGAACTCTTTTTTTGAGAGCATGCGCAGACCAGTAAAGGTTTTCTTCTGCTGAACAATAAAGGTTTTATCAGTCACCCAATTGCCCGTATTCATGATGCGCAGCTCGGGCAGACAGAAAAATTCATGGGTGTGGCCGCAGACCAGTAGACGGTTTTTTTGTTCAACTATTTCGCTGAGGCGGCTATAATACTGAAGTCTGAACTCGGCATCGCTGTGGTCTTCGTGGTTTAAGTGTTTGTCATAGAACTCTTCAGCCTTTTTAAACAGCCCCGGTATAAAGCAGGCCAGCATATTGATAAATCGTACCAGAAATATATCAACAACCCACTTAAGCCGCGAGTACTGCCCCTGGTGACCATGCAGTACCACCAGCTCATCTGTTTCGAAGCGGTCTAAGACCTGCCACCTTCTTTCAAACAGATAGTTTTCAATGCGCCTGGGCAGGCCCATATCGTATGAGGTACTGTCATGATTGCCAATGATGTAGATTTTTAAACCATGATCAGATACAATTTTATCGAAACGATCAAACAGTTTATCAAAACGTTTTCTACCCATGCTCTGGCTCAGCCTGCGTTCACCACTGAAATACCAGTTTTCAATAATATCGCCTACAAGATAGAGTGTTTTGAATTTGATTTTGTTTTCTATAAAGTAGTCGAGCAGCATAAACAAGGGTTTATGATTGTGCTGCTTGACCCTGTAATCTAACAGATAATGAATATCTGAAAAGAATATAGCACTATAGGTCTTCTTCTTTTTGAACTCAAGGTCGGTAGAAAAGAATTTATCAAAAGAAAAACGCAAATTACTCAGCCGGGTCTATTACCCACTACGACCATGTTTGTGGTTGAGGTTGCAATCAGTTTACCCTTCTGGTTATGAGCCTGGGCGCTCATGTGAATTGAACTGAAACCCCTTGAGATCACATCGGCCCGAATAACCAGCTCGTCAGGGGGGTAGACCGGTCGAATAAAGTTGGTTACAAGATCGAGGCTGGTGGTGGGCTTTTTCATTACCAGGTAGCTGAGCGGGCCGAAGGTG
>CAZHLC010000153.1:0-7974 GCA_964532545.1 uncultured Leptospiraceae bacterium
TATCACCTGCTGAAAAACACGGGCTGCCCCCCAGCCGCCTGAGATTTTCTGCATGGGCTGGCCGGTAAAATTACCCATCCACGCGGCGACCACGTATTTGTCGGTGTAGCCGATCGTCCATGAGTCGCGGTAGTCTTTTGAGGTGCCCGTTTTAGCAGCCACCGGGTAGGGAAAATCTAAAAAGTTTCTTTTGCCAAAAGCCCGCCGGCGGGCGTGCCGGTCTGAGAGAATATTGGTAATCTGCAGGGTAGCAGTCTCAGATAACACCTTTCTCTTTTTACCCATAAGTATTTTACTGCCGCCTGAACTTCCCAGTTCGACCTGGGCCAATTGGCCACCATTGGCAAGGGCGGTATAGGCCCGGGCGCTTTTAAGCAGACTTGAGCCGCCGGTGCCCAACACCAGCGATGGCCCATAATAGGCCGGGTCTTTTTTCAGATGATCAAAACCTACGGCGCGAAAAAGCTTCAATACCCGCGCGATACCAAGCTTGTCACCAATGGCTACCGCAGGAATATTTCTTGAGGTTGCCAGGGCTTCTCTGATGGTCAGCGGGCCCCAGAAACTGAGGTCATTATTGCGGGGTCGGTAGAGCTTGCCTTTCTCAAGGGTCGAAACAGACAATGGCAAATCATTTATTATGCTGTTGGGGCGGTAGTCTGCAATATCAAAGGCCAGGGCATAAACCAGGGGTTTAAGTGAACTGCCGGCATCGCGAATGGCCACAGTACCATTGACCTGGCCATCTTCGCTTTTATGAAAATTGCTCGAACCAATCAGGCCCTTGAGATGATAGAGACTGTCGGTCTGCTTTTCTAATACAATCACCGCCGCGTTTTCAACATGCCTTTCTTTCACCAGAGCCAGTTCAGATTGAATAATCTTCAGCAGGGTGCGATTCAGTTCGGCCGAGATATGGCTCTGAAAATCACCGCTGAGTTCTTTATAGCGCTCTTTCAGCCAGAACAGAAAGTGCCCGCCCTCATCAAGGTCTTCAAGGGTTCTTTTATTACCCGGCCGCTGAATCTGCTTCAACAAAATTGACGGAATCTGTACCCGTTGCCGTTTCAACTTTGTCTTAAGTAAATCAAAACGTTTTTTAAAGGTTTGAGAATTCACCCGGTGGCGACGTACCAGAATGACCAGGGTCATCAGCTCAGCTTCAGATAGAAAACGTAAATCGCGTTGAAAGATGACCCGGGCCGCCTCGGCAAAGCCCGACGTATTATAGGCCAGGGGTACCCTGTTGAGATAAAGCTCAAGAATCTCTTCTTTCGAATATTGCGCTTCGAGACGCAGGGCCAGTACAGCTTCTTGAGCCTTGCGCAGGTAACGGTCTTCGGCCAGATCTTTGGCAAATAATATGCGGGCCAGCTGCTGGGTTATGGTTGAGCCCCCTGAGACAATGCGGCCTGCTTCGACCCACTGGTAGGCCGCCCGCAAAGAAGCAGCCAGATCGACCCCCCAGTGTGAAAAGAAGTTGCGGTCTTCAGCAACAAGCAGGGCATCTATGATGTTCTGGGGATACTCTGACAGCTTAAGATACTTATCGTAGGCCCCACTGCCGGGGTCGCTGAAGGCGTGTAACAGTTTACCCTCTGCTGAGAATACCCGCAGGCTGCCCGGCTTGATGTTTTTGGCCGGGTAAAATAGAAAAACCAGCAGAACGGCCAGCGCCACATAAAGCGGCGCCAGCGCCCGCCATGGGTGGTGGCGCAAGGTTACTTAACCGTCAGCATGCCAGTACCACTGCGACCGAAGATTTCGGGTTCATACATCAGCGAGCTTTCGGCATTGGGGCGGCGGGCCGTGCCACGCAGAGTCGGGCGTATCAGATAGTTGTATTCATGCACACCGGCATAGAGATAATCTTCAGTAACTACCACCTGGTTGTCGCGGTATTCAGTGCGCGGGTTTGAACTCATGTACCAGTAGCCCCGGCCTTTGCGGCTCTTGCCCACCAGATAAGAGAATTGCTGGCTTTCAGTGGCAAAGGCAGTGTTAACAATTTCAACGTTGGCCGGTATGGGGTCGGTGATCACTACGTTGGTATAGGGTTTTGAGTTTGCCACAATAACCTTAAAGAGATAAATATCGCCTCTTCGCAGCTCTGCGGGGTTGCGCCGTTTCGATTGGTCTGATTGTGACAGGTCAATAATCTCACGCACCACCTCAAGGCCTTCATCGCGGGCATTAGCTACCAGCTGTTGTGGGTTGTATGACAGCGAGGCAGTGAAATACAGGCGGCCCTGTTTCTGGCGGTTGCTGATCACAAACGGAATATTCTCGCGGGTTTTGAAGTTATTAAAATCATTACCCTGCAGCGATTTGCTGAAAATTGCCAGGCTGTTAGCTGAGAAACTGTTTTCGGCCACGGTCTGCTCACCCATGCTTACCAGAGCATTTACGCCAGAGGCTGATCTTTCATAGCGCTGGTTATACTGGTGCAGGGCCAGAGCCAGGTTACCACTGCTGTGGCTGTCTCGCCACATGGTATCACGGTCTTGCAGGGCATAGCGCACGATTTTAGCAATGTAGGGATGTTTGGGCTCAAGTGACATCATGGCCCGCAAGATTACACCCAGAGCTGAACCACCGGTATAAAAGGCCCGGCGATAAGAGCCGCCCCTGCTGGGTTCACGTAATGAGATTTTGCGGGTGGTTACTTCAGT
Source organism: uncultured Leptospiraceae bacterium (assembly GCA_964532545.1). GTDB lineage: Bacteria > Spirochaetota > Leptospiria > Turneriellales > CAZHLC01 > CAZHLC01. Next base: position 2,673 of record CAZHLC010000153.1, read on the forward strand.
GCGGTTCTTGATTTCTTGCATAATAGCCAGCACATCTTTGTCTTTAGCACCAGCTTTAATATTGCGGTTCTTCATCATGGCCAATACCAGATAGGCCCGGGCCCGCAGCGACAGCTTGCTCTGGTGTTTAATCAATAGATTAGTCAGGCCTGCATCTTTACGGTCGAAAACGGCCTTAACATAATTGATCAGGGCAAACGACTCAAGTACGTAGGTATAACCATCTTTGCGTGGTTCTTTAAGATACTTATCAAGATACTTGAGTGCCCGGTTGACCACACCATTGTTAATTGAGTGGCCCTGCTTCTTAGCTTCATGCAAAACCATCAGCACATAGGCGGTCAGGTAGGGGTAGCTGTAGCGTGAGTTCTTCCACAGGCGCATACCTCCATCGGCCCCCTGAAAAAGTTCAAGATCATCAAGAAACAGTTTTTTAATCTGGGCGAAGTCATAGTTATCGGTACTGCGCGGTGTTATGGCAAACTGCTCAAGCAGCTTGCCTGAACTGATGGCCAGCAAAAAGGCCGAGGTGCGCTGCTCTAAACAGAAATAGGGGTTTGAGGCATAGAACTTGAAGGCCTTATCAAGGCCGGTCAGGGCCGAGGTTGAGAGTTTCACATCAAGTTTGGCAGAGCCAGGCAGGGCATCACTGGGGCCCGGCAGTTTGATCATCTCTTGCTCTTGTGCATCTGTGTAGCCAGCCAGGGTAAAAGCCTCTTTGGGCTTCTCTTCTCTAACAGGAAATTTAAACTTTATCTTATCACGTAGATCTTGTTTTTTAATTCCTGATCCTGCAAAAACGCTGTAATCAGCGGGGGCTGCAGAAATGAGGCCACTGACAAGAATCTCGCCTTTATTCTTTTTCTTCAGGGCCAGATACTGGCGGCCGTTAAGGCGGGCTTCAAATGAGACCTCTTTGGCTGCCCCGGCATCAATAACCACCTTCTTCTGGCTTTTGCCCGGTGATAACAGCGCAGCGCTTATGCCTACGTTAAAGGTGGCACGCTTCTTGGTCTGGTTGATTATTACAGCACCCAGGTTCAGCTTATCGCCCTGACGAATGAAACGGGGCAGCAGCTTTTGCACCACCAGGGCTTTACGTACCCTGATTTCTTTGTTCTGGGCTGCGTACTTGCCATTGGCAGCTACTGCAGCCATCATACGAAAGGTAGTCAGATTATCAGGAAGTTTGAATTTAAAAGAAGCATTGCCACTTGAGTCAGTTTTAATACCCGCTTTGAAGTAGGCCGTATATTTGAAATTCTTACGGGCGCCGTCTTCTGAATCTACGTCAAAGCCACCCTTACCTTCTTCTTCACCTTCACCACTGTCACCACCTGGTGAGGGGCCTTTGGGGCCGTAGTTGTATTGTCTAATTAGATAGCGCCGGCCCTCAAAGATTGAAACACCATGGGCCCAGTCGCTGTAAAACTTTTTCAAGGGGCTGCTGTAGCGATAGCTGATTAAATCCAGTACTCCGCGGTCGGCGAAAGAAAGAATTATCTCAGCATTGGGTTCAGATTTGATGTTCACCTCAACCTGATCGCCCGGCCCATACTCTTGCCGGTCTGTATTTACCGCAAGTTTGGCCTTCTTTGATTCGATGCCAACATTCAGGCGCACCATGCCTACCTTGAACTGGGGTACGCCAAGGTCGTTTTTGATAAAATTTTTGCGTTCACGTTTTGAAATGCCCTTTGGCAGACCCTTACGCGGGCGCATCATCATGACAGAAAATTGTACGTTAGGCAGATACTCTTTCTTTATGGGAATTTCTACCGGGGCCCCATCATTGGTAATCTTAACCACTTTCTGCCAGAACACTTTCTCGCGCTCAAGCGATAGAATAGCGACCCCGCGCTTAAAGGGGGCCTGTATCATTACTTTGGCGGTGTCGCCGGGCTGGTAGTCTGTTTTGTCGGCTACCAGTTTAATGCGGTCATCGTCGTAGAAATCCCAGGCTGACAGGCCACCGCCATAGGCATAAAAGAATACCCGCGAGAAACTAAGGCCGCCCTTTTCTTGCACAGTCATGGTATACCAGCCGGCCTTCTTTGGCCGATAGCGGTACTTTTTCGGGCGACTTGAAATGGTAAGGCTGTCACTCTTCTCAAGGGTTTTCACCAGAGTGTTTTTGTTTTCATAACCACCACCAGCGGCCTTTGTTTTAATACTCTGCCATGATTCGCGAATAATGCGAACCTCAACCGGCTGGCCGCTGATATTGCGACCATCGTTAGTCGTAGCCACTAGATCAAACTCAAATGTTTTACGAAAGTTCTGATAACGGTTCTTCGTATCGATACCAATGATGGCCTTACCCGGGTAAACCCTGACCACTTTTGCCTTGGTTACCGATTTATCATCAACATCAAAGACTTTAGCTTCTAAACGTAGATCATAGATGCTGCCCATCTTGAATTCTTTTTTAGGTTTGTCGGTTTTTTCAGTGGTAACCATCGCCTTTAACTTAAAAGGAAATGTTGCCTTACCTGAATTATCAAGTTTGCCCGATGAACCACTCACATAACCGCCAGAGGAGCTATTGCCATTGTAGTAGCTGGTTTCATCACCAAACACATAGTCGCTGAAACGACCCGGGCGTGCCCCGGTGCGGTAACGGGTGAAACTATATTCATATTTGGCATTCTGCATGGGGGCGCCAAACAGATAACGTGCTTCTATTTCAGGGTTAAGAGTCTGGCCTACTCTCGAGTTAGCCATTTTATTCAGCTCAACAGTGTAGGTAACCGGCCTGAACTCTTCTACCTGAAAGGTATCGCGCACAGCGGTCTGCCATTTATTGTTTCGTTTGCTCAGGTACTGCACATAGACCTGGTAGTGCCCCAGGGGGCTGTCTTTACCTTTTTTCAGATCGACATCAATGCTTACCAGACCCTGTTCAGATGTGTTAACACTCTTTGAGGCAATTTCTTCGCCCTCTGAATCGTTTACTTTAATTTTGACTTTCTGATTGGCATAGGGGGTCAGCTTGCCTTCAAAACGCCGACTGAGAAAAACCGCAGCGTGGGCTTTTTCACCGGGCCGGTACAGGCGGCGGTCGAAATACATTTTGCCCAGAACGGTTTCAAAAGCGGCCCGCTGGTCAAAGTTATCACTGAGACCCCACATATAAACACTGTGAGTATTATTAATAAAAGCCCGATCGCCACCATCTTCGGCAATGAACAGGGTTGATGATTTAGCATCGAATCTATTACGTTTGATTGAACAGTAGCCCGTGCTGTTGGTGGTACAATTACCCAGACTGCCTTTTTTGTCATAGGCAGTCACTTTGACTCCCGAGCGGGCGCTACCGGCACTGAGAGAATGAACCCAGACATGGGCCCGGTAATAGCTGTCTTTAGCCGTGAGGCCAAGATCTGTTGATTGCACCATCTGGTTGATGGTTTTGCTGCGGTCTTTGCCATACCAATCAACGGTTTCGCCCTTGAATTGCATGGCCAGCCAGCCAGTTTTCTCTTTTGATAGAAAGGGGCGCATGTTAAAACCACGGCGCCCCTGGCTGTTTTTTTTGATGCCTGTCTGCCAGTCTTTGCTTTCAGTATAATTGATATTTTGAAAAAAGCGATACTTGTACCCGCGCTGCAGCTTCTGCTGCAGGTCAGCTACTGAGAACTCACCCACATCAACATTCAAATTGCCCATGTTGACGATGGTTACGGGTACAAACTGGTTCTTTTTACTCTCAATGATCGTGAATTGATTATCAATGTAGAAGTCTTTGCGCATATCGGGCAGCTCAACGGTGAATGTCTGGGCATTGCGCAGTCTGTTGCCATAGATGTCACGCACAGGCGGCACAGTGGCCTTATATGTTTTACCAGGCTTAACATTCCACGAACTGATATAGACGTAACGTGATTTGCGGGCCACCGAGTTGACCAGTTTAATCTTTGGTCTGAATGTAATTTTGCGGGCGACGCTCTGTGCATTGACTTCGTTGTTAAACTGAAAGTAGTATGAATAGCGCTGGTTAAAGTGGCGGGGCTTCTTGCTGAGCTGTACAGTCAGGGGGCCATAGGTTTTAAATTTCACCCAGCGTTCTTTGGCCAGATAGGCAGGCAGACCTTTGGCGCGCAGGCCCTTTTTTAACACAATGTGAAACTGGGTATCACGGGGCAGTCTCTTGCGCACATAAACAAATAACCGCTTCTCGTCTGCGGTGCGCTTGTCTTCACCGTATTTTTTGTAAGTGGCATAGCCAATGCTTGCTGGGTATGGTTTGTTGTTGGCCACCACAACGATGTTCTTCTTGGCACTTGATAATAAAACCTTGTGATTAAACCGCAGAAAGATGCGCGGTTTGTAGGCCACCCGGCGACCCTGATATGGGGTGCTGTAGGTCATACGCAGGGGTGGCACCTTGATATTGAATTTGAATGAATAGTTCTTCTTGAGGGTTTTGCCGTTGAGGGCCTTTGTGCCCCGCGGTACGGTTACCCGGTAAGTGCGACCCAGGGCCCAACCCCGATCAGGAATAAACGCGTTTATGCGGCTGCCATACCAGCGAAACTTGCCCTTAACCCGTGGCCTGATTTTGATGACCCCACGGGTTCGCTTTTCAAGGGCCGCAAGGGGTACCATGGCGTGGTTAAAGGCCACCACCACTTCTTTCTTTTCATCACCCAGATATAGGCGGCCCTTGGGCGTGGCCTCGAGAATTTGCAGGCTTGAATCATCAAATTCTTTGGGCTCTTGAAACTGGCCCTCAGAAAAACCGATTTCGGGGGCACTCACCAGCCCCGAACAATGATATAGAAATAACGATATAAACAGAAGAAAAACAGATTTTTTAATCACAGATAGCCCCTAGTGGCCACAAACGGCCACGTCAATGAAATATTTTGACGCTTTTACGGCAATTTGCGGTCGAAATTAATACTATTGAAATACCATGGCTGATAAAGAAAATAAAGATGAAAAGGGCCAGAAGCTGAAACTCAGCGAGATGTCAGCCCTGATTGAAGACGCTATTGGTGACGATCAAGACCTGAAAAAGCTGGCTGAGAAGCTGAAGAAAAAGCGTGAACAGAAATAGCGCTCACTTGTCATTGCGACCAGCGGGTGGCAATCTAGCGAGAATCTCATCTAGAATATCTTGTCGCTTTGCGACTGTTGAACTCTGAATACCTGCCTTGCTCGATTGCTTCGCCTTTGGCTTGCAATGACAGATAAGCGCACACCTGTCATTGCGACCAGCGGGTGGCAATCTAGCGATAATCTCATCTAGAATATCTCGTCGCTTCGCGACTGTTGAACTCTGAATACTTGCTTTGCT
>CAZHLC010000154.1:0-7968 GCA_964532545.1 uncultured Leptospiraceae bacterium
ACTACAAGTACATCCACGCTGGCAAGGGGCTCATTTCATTTACTGAGGTATTCTTCGGCCTGCCCCTGCCCGGTACCTTTATTGAAAAGGCCAAGGTCACAGTTATGCCCCAGTATCTGCCCGATTCAATCTACGGTGGCATCTTTAAAGCCGAAGAAGCAAAGAACACAGGCTTGATCACTGACACCGCCGAGAACCGCGAAGAGCTGCGTAAAAAGGTATTAAAAAAGCTCGATCAGATTCTGAAAGTACCTTTATCAGCTTTTTCTGCCACCAAGATGACTCTGCACAAACACATCTTCGATAACGAAGAATATCATATGAACAACCTGATGGCCAATTTTAAAAATCCTGTGGTTATGGCTAATCTGCGCGAGGCCATGAGCGCTTTGCAAGAGAAGAGACGGCCTGATTTTAAGTAGAAACTTTTGCTCAGCCTGCCTGTTCAGCAGGCGGAGCCTCAATTTTTCTCTTCGCCTGCCGGCGCCGAAAAATTTTTGATCAGCCTGCCTGTTCAGCAGGCAGAGCTCTAAGGTTGCTCAAGTCGCTCAGCCTCTGGCTGAGGCAAAGCCTACCGCGACCGCAACCGTTCTGTGGGTATTCGTGCCTGTTCAGCACGAACACCCCAAGGGTTTCTTCGTGCCTGTCGGCAACGAAAACCTTTGGGTAAGGGGGGACTTGAACCCCCACGGGCAAATGCCCACAGCCCCCTCAAGACTGCGTGTCTACCAGTTCCACCACTTACCCTGGTGAGTGAAAGTAAATGGTATATTTGCTTGATGTACGGTAAAGCAGTATTCGAACTCAGGCCTTATGCCAGAATTCGCCCAGTTTCTTGCCCAGAACAGCCTCGATGTCAGAGCTTTCAGCCGCTGAGATGTGGCGCTTAAGAACCGCAAAAACTGTCTGCACAATAAGCTTCGCGTCTTCACGGCTGCCGAAGTCTTTGAGGGCGACGTCACCCTCAAATTGCAGTATCACATCGAGTAATTGATCTACATTTTTTATTTTCTCATGGTGGCCCGAAACATGCCATTTGTCGATATACATTCCCTTAATGAACACAGGCAGCTGGGCAATCATATCAAATGATTCTTCGACAGTAAGCACATTGCGCAGGCCAGCAAAGCTGCTGGCCAGAATTCGGCTGGTTTTGTGGGGGTTGTTTTCGGTGCCAATGCCTGTGGCCAACTCATTTAGAAAGGCCCTGGCCTGGTCTATATGTTTCTCGAGTTTCATTGAGGGGATACTAGACTATTTCAACAATCGGTGGTATTGCTAGTAGTACGTAGTTGGCCCATTGATTTCACCAGGCTGGTGCATAGTTATGCACAAACTGGGGTGAGAATACAGTCTGGGGCCCTTGCAGGCCCCGAACATCTGTCTAAGAGGTCTTTTTGGTTGAAAGGCCAAAGGGCAGATACAGTGGGCAGGTACCTACCAGGCTGGTTAGTAGGAAAATGCCCGCGATGGCACCGAGAATTATGGCTACCGTGCCGCTGATTACATTGGTAAAATAAAGAACCGCTACTGCCACAGCCAGAATTACTCTGAAGATTCGATCAACTGTACCCATGTTTGTTTTCATTGAATGCTCCTTTTTTTCTGTCTTTTAAGAAATCAGATATTGTATAAGTAAAACGGTGCCGGTAATAAGCCCGATACAAAGCATACATACGGCCAGCAGCTTTAAGACTTTAGACCCCTTTTCACTCATACATATAGTTTAATTATATTGCGAGAAAAATATGTGATAAAGTCACATTGGGCAACTTTTTCAAGCCGAAGCGGCAGGGGCGCAGAGTTGTGAAAGCTCTGCTGGGTTTTTAACAGTGATGGTTCCTCTAGATAGAGAGACTAAACCCTGCTTCTCAAACTGCTTCAGGGTGCGGGTAATAACTTCACGGGCTGTACCCAGCTGGTTGGCAATTTCTTGATGAGTAATCTGAATCTCGTTATCATTCTGCTGGCCCAGTTTATCGCTGAGAAAATTGGCGAGACGGGTGTCAATGCTGCTGAAGGTCATATCTGAAATTGATGAAATCACCGAGATCAGCCGTTTGGCGGCCAGTTCAAAAACATAACGCTGCCAGAATTTGTACTGGTCTAGCCATTTTTCCATGGCTGGGGCCTGTACCATCAGAGCTTCAGTATACTCTGCAGCCCGGGCCGCCGCCGGAAAATGCTCGTGCATAAAAATACAGTTGGCTGATAAAAAGCAGCTCTCACCACTTTCAATGAAATAGAGAGTGAGTTCTCTGCCAGTCTCGTTCATTTTGTAAACACGAATGCTGCCGTTGAGAACGATGGGCAGATAAATACATTCATCTTTTTCATGAATAAGCTGCTGGCCTTTCTCAAACTTCATTGGTGAAGAATGATCTTTTAAATCTTTGATAAATTCATCTGGCGCCTCTTCAAGAAAGGGCAGGGCCAGACGCAGGTTTTTTATAGATAAGTCATAGCCCATTACTTTTAATAATGGGCTATGAAGACGAAAGCGTCAAGCTATTCTTTAGAGAGTATTTGACTTTTTATTGTTGGTGGCCTTGAGAAAGGTCACGATCTGCGCGATTTTATCTTCGCTCAGCTTGATGTTCAGCTGCAGATAGGCCATTTGTTTCACGGCCTCTTCAAGGGTTTTGGCTGAGCCATCGTGAAAATATGGGGCGGTATTGGCGACATTGCGCAGCGAAGGTACTTTGAACATATATTTGTCTTCGGGTTTTTTGGTTACCTTGAAGCGGCCAGTGTCTTCAGTATTGGCATAGGCATTCACCTGGCCCATTTTGCGGTAGAAAGTGCCACCCATCATGGGCCCCATGTGGCAGGTGGTACAGCCAGAGGCCACAAAGGTGCGCATACCTTCTTGTTCTGCTTCAGTAAGTGCTTTGTGATCGCCATTAATAAAATCGTCAAGGCGGTCATAGGTGCGCTGGGTGCGCTCAAAAGCTGCAATTGCTTTTGCCAGGTTGTCATAGGTCATGGGCTCTTTCTCTGATGGAAAGGCCTTCTTAAACCCATCAACATAGTCTTGAATTTTGCTGAGCTTATCAATTACTGCCTTTTCTGACGGCATGCCCATCTCAACCGGGTTAAGAATGGGGCCCTTGGCCTGAGCAGCCAGATCTTTAGAGCGACCATCCCAGAATTGGGCGAGGTGGTAGCCGGCATTCAGTACCGATGGCGAATTGCGGTCGCCCAGAGTGCCTGGTTTAGCACCGGGAGAAGTAACTTTGTTATCAACACCATGCTGGCCTTCACCCAGTAGGTGACAGGTATTACACGATTGCTGATCATTTACAGACAATCGTTTTTCAAAGTATAATTTTTTACCGAGCTCTACCATGGCAGGGGTATCGTTTTCACTGCCCGGCATCTTTTCAGGAATTGTGCCAAACAGACTTTTCGCCTGGGTCATCAGGTCTTTAGTCTTTTTTGAGGGGCCGCATTGCAGAAATAGCAGGGCAGCAATCAGGGTTAAAGCGATTTTAGTTTTCATTTTTGCCTCTTTTCGTTTTCTTTTCAGGCCCAGTCTTTGCCTTTAAGTGTGATATAAAGCGCAGGAAAGACCAGTATTGTCAACAAAGATGATACGCCGAGCCCTAGTATAATTGCATAGGCCAGGCCAGACCAGACCGGGTCGCTGGCGATGGTCAAAGAGCCCAGAATGGTAGTTATGGTAGTCAGCATGATGGGCCTGAAGCGGGTCATGCCGGCCTCGTAAAGGGCCCCGCTAAGCCTCATTTTTTTACTGCCCAGAGTCTTAAGGTACTCAAGCAGTATGATTGAGTTATTAACTGCAATGCCGGCCAGGGCAATAACCCCGATCATCGATGTCGCATTGAAGTACAGACCATTAATGTAGAATAACAATAAAAATCCCGGTAAGACCCCAATGAGACTGAGGGGGATAGTAGACATGATGATCAAGGCCTCGCGAAAAGATGAAAATTGAGCCACCAGTACCAGATAGATCAACAAGATGGCTATACCCATGGCTGCGCCCAGGTCTCTGAATACTTCGAGAGTCAGCTGCCACTCGCCGCCCAGGGTGATCTCAACTTCGCGGCCATCTTCATAACGATAGGTAGCACCAAAAAGTGAGCCATCAACTCTGCTGGCCCCTTTGGGTGTATAATCAGCCAGCAGCCAGAGCATATCAATGGCGGCATAAGTAATTGAGCGGTTGGCCATGTCACCGTAGATGTAGGCGGTTGAACGACGGTTTTCACGTCTAATGGGTTTGACCGTGGGTTCTTTCTTCTGGGTAACCAGCGAGGCCAGACTGACATTGATGCCCAGAGCATTTTTCAGATAAATGTTGCGCAGGGCCCGGGTGTCGATGCGGACCTCTTTTTTCAGGCGCAGCCTGATGTATTCTTGTTCAAGGTTCTGCTGGTTGTGATAGAGGCCAACAATCTTGCCCGCGTAGGCCGTTGCCAGAGTCTGGGCAATCTGTGCACTTGAGAGCTGGCTCTTGGTGGCCCTGGCCTGATTGACCTGCAGGCTTACGGTTTCATAATCTTCAGGTATAGAGGTATCAGTATCAACGACCCCCTCAACCTTATCTGTTTTTTCTTTCAGCTGATCAATAACCGGTTCAAGCAGGCTGGCATCGTAGCTCTGCACGCGCATTAGAAAAGTTGAGAGTACTGGCGGGCCAGGGGGGTCTTCAACCAGTTTTATTTTCAGAGGCAGCCCCAGCTGGGCCTGCTCAATAAACTTCAGTAGCCGTGGGCGCAGCTCTAATACCAGCTTTGCTGATTGAATGTCGCGGCTCTCGGGTTCAGTCAGCCCCACTCGAATAGTAGCCAGGTGAGGGGCCCGGCGGTCAGCCACACCTCGAAACAGCCCGTTAAAATCAAGAATGGGCGGGTGCCCCAGGTAGGCCTGTACCATGGTGACTTCGGGCTGTTTCAGCAGAAAGTCTTCAAGCTTCTGGCTGGCTGCCAGAGTTTTTTCAAGCGATGAGCCTGCAGGCAGATCAACATAAATGAAGAACTGCTCACGATCGGCCTTGGGCAGCATACGAAACTTGACCAACCCAATGCCCGGTAGTACAAACGAAGCCAGCAAAAGCGAACCTATAATGATAAAGAACAGCCGCCTCTGGGCCCGGTTATTCAAGATCAGCTGCAGGTAGTTGCGAAAAAGTTGCATTAGATGGCCGGCAAGGCCGGTTACTTTGCCCAGATATCCTTTGATCTTCTGCAGCAGCTGGTACACTTTGCCATCTCTGGCTGTCTCTGTTTCATGGCGCAGAATCACCGAAGCAAGCCAGGGGTTTATGCTGAGGGCGAGGCCCAGTGACACAACCAGAGCTGCCGGCACAAAAAATGGTATGGGGCCCATGTACGGCCCCATCATGCCGGTAACAAAGGCCATGGGTATAAAGGCCAGTACCGTGGTGATGGTCGACATGAACAGGCCGGGGCCTACTTCAGCCACGGCACTGATTACAATCTTCTTGCGGTCTTTGCTTTTTGATTCGTTAAAATGGCGAACGATATTTTCAATGACGACGGTGGCGTTGTCGACCAGCAGCCCCAGAGACAAGATCAGGGCAAACAGGGTTATGCGGTTGATGCTCTGGCCAGTGAGGTTGGCAATGCCAACCACAGTAAAAAGAGTCAGCGGTATGGCAATGGCCACCAGCAGGGCCGCCCGCAGGTTGAGAAAGAACAACAACACAATTACTACAATGACGATGGCTGTGAATAGATTTGTGATCAGGCGGCCGATTTCTTTGCTGGCCACATAGCCTTCATCTACTATCACGTCTGCTTGAATATTTTCTGGAATAAAATCTCTTTTAAGATTTGCCAGCTTTGATTGAATGCTTTCACTTACATCAGAGATGTTGGCATTCTTTAGTTTCGCAATGCTGAGCAAAACCGAAGCCTGTGGTGTTTTTTCGCGCAGACGATGGCGCACGTGATCTTCAATCTCGACCTCTTGTTCTCTGATATCTGCAAGGCGTCTCAGGGTGATGTCGGTGATATCGCTTGAGAGTATGACGATGTTCTTCAGCTCTTCGGGGTTAGAAACCACACCGCGGGTTTCAAGGGGGGTATACTGCTCATCGCCCTTGATTAGCCCGGCTGGCAGATAGATGTTGTTTCTGGCCAGCGCTGATTCGATTTCGCTGATGCCAATATTGGCACGGCGTAATTTCAGTGGGTCTACGGCTATATTCAACTCACGGCGGCGACCACCCACGATATTGATACCCGAAGTACCCTCAATCGTCATGAGGCGATCGCGCAGCCTGAAAGCAAATTTGCGCAGCGCAATAGCATCAACTTCTTCTGAGGTCAGTGCGATGGTAGCGATGGGCACATCGTCAGGGTCGATTGACTGTATCAGAGGTGCGTCAATGCCAAGGGGGGCGAGGTTAAGATTACTGTTAATGCGGTCAGTCAGGGTTATTTTGGCGTTTTCTGGGTTTTCGCCTACATAAAAGTTGACCACCAGCTGGGTCTGGGCCCCTTCGGTAGTCACAGAAAAAAGGTCTTCTACCTCTGGTATCTGAGCTATAATGTTCTCAAGTGGTTTGGTAACCTGCTCAAGCATTTCATGGCGGGTCGCCCCGGCAAAGCTCACGCTGATCTTAAAGGCGGGGGCCGTAATGCGTGGATTATATTGTTTAGGGGTTTGAAAAAAAGAAAACAGACCCCAGATGAATAAACCAAAAATCAGCAGACCAGAGATGCGGCCGTTTTCAACAAAGATGCGGGCTACTTTGCCAGTCCAGTTCAGGTCGTTTTTCATAATCAGTTGATTACAATATGCAGAGTAATCAGCTGAGGCTCTGTGATAATGTCACATTATCAGTGATTATATAAAAGAAGATCATGGGGCATAGAGGTGAAAACTTGCCCCTGCGCATAAAGACTGCTGCGGCAGTCTTTATGCTGTTTGTCGAAATCGACAATGGGCTGAGGTTTTACTCAGCCCAATATTCGTCTAACGCGTTTATGGCGTTATGCTGCAGAGCGATTCGAGAACTGCTTAGAGAGTTCTTCTGCAGTGAACGTACGGGGTTCTGCACAATCTCTCTTGCGCCAAATTCTTGACGCAGCATGCTTTCAAAACTCGTTCTGTTGCGCCCAGCAGCAGGCTGGCCCTTGCGCTTCAGGCGACGCTGTTCATTTATATTCTGTCTTTGGTTCGCAGACCTAGTGTTGCCCTGCGCAGCCAAAATTCTGTATGCGAAATCTGTGTTCATGGTAACCTCCATTACTGTTCAGTTTACCACTTGTCTTGAAACTTTTGAGTTATTCTCTTTAGCTTCATGTGACATAATTTATACACTAGTTAGACGAGCGGCAAGACCATTATGTCACTTTTTCACCGCGAAAAACCGGTTCTGGCCCTCAAACCCCTCTAGATTGCCTCTTTTTCCCAATTTTTTTGCAGGGCTGTGCGCCGCACAATTGGCTTTTGTGCGGTGACGAATAACTTTTTTGCAATTGCTGCTATAGCAGCAAAGTGGGGTTTTTGCGCTGGTTCAGCCAGGCCATCAGGGCCTTGCGCATGAGCGAAGAGGCCAGCTTTTCTTCGGCCTCATCAGCTGTCACAAATTGCAGCTGCCGGCAATCGGGGCTGCTCTGGCCTGAAAAAACCCGTATTTCGAGCTTGTGATTGGTAATAGTGTGTTTGAAGGTGGCCAGGAGGGGGCCTGGTTCAATCTCACAGTCATATGATTTTTCGCGGCGCCCGTCGGCAAAAACCAGCACACCCGGAAAAACAAAGTGGCCTTTTAGAAAATAGAACTCTTCTACCTTCTGCAACCCCAGTTTATCATTGCGCAGGGGCAGATACAGGTTATAGATAATTGATTGGGGTATGGGCCGTGGTTTCTTCTGAGGATATTTAGATACCTGATCAAGTTCGAGGGCTTTGCAGCCAGCCTGTAGGGGGCAGATGCTACATGTGGGTTTGCTTTTCAGGCAGATTTTCTGC
>CAZHLC010000155.1:0-7929 GCA_964532545.1 uncultured Leptospiraceae bacterium
ATGTGCTTTTTCATTTTGGCTACCATCTCATCTTTCACTTCGTGGTGTACCATCACATAGTCGGGGGCCACACAGGTCTGGCCGGCATTAAAGAATTTGCCAAAGGCAATTCGTTTGGCGGCCACATCGATGTTGGCATCGGGGGCTACAATGGCAGGCGACTTGCCGCCAAGCTCAAGAGTATAGGGTGTCAGGGTTTTGGCGGCAGCCTGGGCCACCACCTTGCCCACCTGGGTGCTGCCAGTGAAAAAGATATAGTCAAACTTGCGATCAAGCAGGGCCGTTGAGGTCTCGACCCCGCCTTCAACCACTGCAATGTATTCAGGGTCAAACTCGCTTTCAACCAGCTCTTTCATCAGGGCCGAGGTATTGGCAGTTACCTCTGATGGTTTAAGAACCGCACAGTTGCCTGCTGCGATAGCGCCTACCAGGGGTGAGAACAACAGCTGCACAGGATAGTTCCAGGGGGCGATGATCAGTACGCGACCATAGGGTTCTTTCACTACCTTACTTTCAGAGAACATGATGGTCATAGGGGTGGGAACTTCTTCAGGTTCCATCCAGTCTTTGAGGTGTTTCAGAGCGAAAGAAATGTCTTCGAAAAGAAAACCCACTTCGCCCAGAAAAGCCTCCATCTTTGGTTTTCTCAGATCAGCATGTAATGCTTCTTCAATGCGGGCTTCATTGGTTTTGATCAGGTGTTTAAGCTTTTTCAGCTGCTCTTTTCTGAATTTGTATGAAAACGTTGCCTGGGTGGCAAAAAAGGCCTTCTGTTTCTTTTCGATATCATCGAGCACCATGTTAATGTCAATCTGTGGAATCATGTTCATTGAATAATCCTTATTTGTTAAAAGTAAAGGTCAACACCCTGTAGCATCAGTGCAAACTGGGCCTCGATGGCTTCTTTAATTACGAAGGCAGGTGGCCCACTGATCACACCCTGCTGCCATAACATGTAGCCGATGCCATCAAACTCACCCATGCTGAGAAAATAACCAAGTTCTTTGTAATTGTATGTATTCAACCTTTGGCCTGAAATGTCATTAAGAATATTTTCAGCGACCAGTTTGCCTTTGCGCACCGCGGCCTGGGCTGTGAGGCTGTTGAGACCGTTACCCTCAAATTGGGCACAGTCACCACAGGCATAGATGTTGGGCAATACCTGCGGGGCCAGCACCCGCCCGTGACGGTCACACTCAAGGGCCGCCGGCGTCGGGCGCACCCCGGGAAACAACAGGGTTAGTTTCGAGGGCAATGAAAAGGTCTTGCCTGTGGCCATGCTCTCTAATTCAACCTGGCCCTCTTCTTGTTTGATAAATTTGTGTGAAAACAGAATATCTATGCCCGCCTGGCGGCATTTCTTAAGTACATAGTCATGAAACTGGCGGTTAAAGGCGGGCAAAAGTTCAGTTTCCATACCAAGAATACGCAGCTTCAACCCAAGCCCCCGGCGATTGCTGAATGATAGAATTTCAAATAGAAACTGCAGGCCGGTGGCCCCCAGGCCCACCAGGGTGATTTCATCGTTAGCCTTCAGTTGATTGAGATAGGTTGAGATTGCCCGTTTCTTCAGGGTGTTTTCATGCACCAGCTGCTCATTTTCGGTGATGCCCAGATCGATGGCCTTCGAGCCCGAGGCAATCACCAGGTAATCAAAGGGTACATCTTTCGATGTAAGAGGGAGCTTGTGGCTTTCACTGATGCTGGTCAGCTGTTCTGGCTCAAATGAAAATGAATGCTGCTGGTGGTTAAAGCCAAAGCGCTGGCCAAGGCTGGCAAAGCTTAACTCAAACCTTTTTAAATCATAGTGAACAGTTTTGTGCAGGTAGGTGAGCAGCAGGTGTGACTCACGCCCATCAATTAATTCAATTTCGAGGTCACCTTTGGCCGCAGAGTTGAGGCTTGAGATACAGGCCATGCCTGCATAGCCGCCGCCAACCACAACTACCCGCTTTTTCGGCATTCTGACAGAAAATGGCCCCAACTCAGGGGGTAAAGGCTTTGCAATTTGTTGAAAAAAGAGGGCCCGTAATGAGAAATAATGTTAAAAAAAGCCCCATAGGGGTCGATTTTTAACGTATGAGCCAAGAATCTAATCTTACTAGGGCTGAAAAAGACCAGCGCGGCCTGAATTTTAAGGCAAACAAACCTAATTCAGCCAGACCCTATGTTGCGCATATCTCATTCAGTTATGCCTTTGGCATTGTGGTACTTATTGAGGTACTGCTACTGATCTGCCTTGCAACCATCGGTTATCTTGGCCTGCAGGAATATTTTCAAAAGCTTGAAAGCAGCTTTTACCAGCGTGGTAAAGGGCTCACGCTGTCTATGGCTGCTGCAAGCTCTCTTGCCTATAAATCACGCGATTATGATACCATGATTAATATTATGAGTCGTTTAGTGACTCAAGATGAGCCCGTGCCCCGCGAAAAAGCCGTTAGCGAAGTGTTTCTGCTTGATCGCAGCGGTGTTATACTGGCCCACTCTGATGTCACCATGGTGACGGCCAAAGCACGCGACCCCCTCAACAGCATTTCATTAAAATATAATAATGAATTCTTTCACTCTTCACTGCTTATAGATGAAGGGCAGGTTCTGACGCAGAAGTTTCCCTACCCTTCTACTTCGGTACGTGAAAAGTCATCTTATATTATTCAGGCATTGCTGCCAGAGAACCTCGACTATTCAATGGATTTTTCATCGCCCATAGTTGTTAATGGCAAGGCGGTAGCCTCAATTCATGTGGTGATGAACCGCATGTTCATGTACCAGTTTCTTATTAACCTGTTTGATAAATATGTGATTATAACGGGCATTGTGCTTACGGCCGGGCTGCTGATCGCCCTGTTTTTACTGTTCTCATTCGTAATCAGAGCACGTTATCTGCACCGGGTCTGGCAGAATGTGCTGCGCTATAAACTTGAAAACGAAATGGTGAACCACGAGATTCATACCATCGAGAAAAAGATGGAAGACATAAGCAAACCACAGGTGCCCACAAAAAAGATTGAGCCTGTTAAAGAAAATAATGAAATTCAAGACGCGATACTGATTGAATAAAAATAAATGCTTGAGATTAACACAACCAGAGAAAATGATATTTTACTCGTAGAACTCGAAGGGGTTCTCGACTCGCAGACGGCCTCAGATTTCAAATCGTGGATCGAAGAAAAAATCATCGAAGGCTATCGTGCCTTTGGCATTGGTTGCCACCAGCTGAAATATATTTCATCAAGGGGTATTGGCGCCCTGATCGAGTTGAACCAGCTGCTGGCCCTGAAAGAAGGTAAGATCGCTCTCTACCGGGTGCGCAGCGAAGTGCAGCGTCTGCTTGAGTTTTTAAAACTTACCGATGACATTAAGGTCTTTGCCGACAGCGACGAGGTAGTTGAAAATTACCGCGGCATTGGTAAAAACGAAATCAAAATCAACGAAAGCGAACCAGAGACTCTGCCCGATGAAGACTCGATGGAAGAGCAGGCCGACGCCGAAGCCCCCCTGCCAGAAGATGATGAGCTGCCCGACTCACCCCTGCCCGAACCAGAATTTGAAACCCCGGCCGAGCCTGTGCAGGTAACCAAAGAAGAAGTTGAAGAAAGCAAAAAGCTGTTTGAAGATGACTTTGATCTGGTGCGCGATGAAATTAAACCAGAACCTGAAGAACCAACGCTTGCCGGCGAAGTCGATTTAAAGCCGAGAAAGTTTCTGGTGTATAACGATGAAGACCTCTATGATGTAAATGGTCAAGAGCCGCCGGCCCCAGAGCCGGTAGCAACCGAAACCCCTGACGAAGGCCCAATCAGCGAAGAGCCGGCACCTCAGCCTGTTTCTTCTATGATCAGTTCAGAGCCCGCACCCCAACCCGAACCGGGCCCGGCTGAAATTTCAGCGCTGCCTAAAGCTCAGGCGACTGCAGTTTCTGATAGTGTGGTTTTCTGCCCCAACTGTGGCGCTAGACTACGGGTGCAGCAGGCCGGTAAATACCTCTGCCCTTCTTGCAGAACGAAGTTTCAGTACCCGTTTACGGCCTGATTATCTTTTCTTTTTCTTTTTGATTTCAGCTTCAGTGACGACTTTCAGCTTTGCTTTGAAGTTCCATTTGCGGTAGGGTGCCAGAGCATCAATGCGCGCATCAGGAACAAAATAGATTTTATTGGCGTATTTTACCAGACCACCGTGATAGTTGGCATGCTTGCCTTTGAAGTCGACCCGGCCAACTTCTTTGACTGCGCCCCAATTGTCACAGGTTTTTAATAGAGGTACTTGATAGAGATAGAGCTCGCGAATAACACTGTTACCGAGCTCACGTTCCATGATAATTTGCCAATCCATTATGCCTGAATAAAGGCACATTTTTAAGGGTCAATCGTTTTTTACTTTGAGGAATTATGTAGCATGGGCCAGTGAAAAGGCCGAAGTTAGATTCAAGAATGACCCCTTCACCAACCGTTGATATATACATGGGTCGCCTGCTGCTGTTTGTGTTCTGCTCTTCACTGTTTGCTGCACCTTCTCTATCAGCTTCTTGTGCAAGAAGCTTTTTCAAAAAACAGAAGAGCCTCGTGAAGATATATCGCAGCCTGCGCCTGCGCAAAAAGACCTGCGCCAATAAGCAGATCTATCTTGATTTCAGCCGACGGGCTCTACTTGCTAAAAGACTGGGTGAGGCTCTGTGGGCTGCAGATATGATCAGTAACAAAAGACACCGGCTCTATTACCAGGCCCAGCTGTTGAAGGGTAGAATCTTTCTTGAGATGGGCCGCCACGAAGAAGCGATCATTGCCTTACGACCTATTGCTCTTGCTGCACACCAGAAGAAAAAAGTAGCCGAGCAGGCCCACCTGGCATTGATCAAGGCTTACTTTGTAAAGAGCCGCCGGCGCAAAGATCAGAATGTAAAATATCTACTGGGTTTATTTTACAAATATTATCCCCATAGCAAATTCAAAAGAATTCTCAAAGCCTGGTCTGTTTCTGCAGGCTGATTGCAGTGTATAACATGGCTTTACTGCCTGTTCAATAATCAGTTTCTGTCAGCTTAGATGGGCTCTGAGATCGATAAAGCTACCTTTCATGGCCATGATTTTAAAAGGTTCGAAAAGGGCCTCGATGATGAGATGCAGCTGCTGCGCGAATGGTTTGCCGATGATGTTTTTGCTGACGATGACTGTGTGGCCGGCTTTGAGCTTGAGGCCTGGTTACTTAATGAAGGGCTGAATGCTTCAGCCTCAAACAAACAATTTCTAGAAAAACTCAATGACCCCCTGGCTGTGCCCGAGCTGGCCCAGTTTAATATTGAGCTCAATGGCCCCTGCGAAGCCCTCACTGGCGGGGCCCTTGGTAATTTACATCGGGGCCTGCAGCAGATCTTTGATAACTGCAACAAGGCAGCTGATGAGTTGGCGCTGCAAATCTGCCTGGTGGGTATTTTGCCCACCATTCATGAAGACCAGCTGTCACTGAAGAATATCTCAAACCTGCAACGCTACCGCGCTCTGAACGAACAGGTTATGCGCCTGCGTCAGGGGGCACCCCTGGCCCTGAATATTCAGGGCAAAGACCATCTGCGCACAGCCCATTTTGATGTGATGCTTGAATCGGCCGCTACTTCACTGCAGATTCATCTGCAGGTAAACAGCCAGAACGCTGCCCGCTTCTATAATATTTCAAAAATTCTTTCAGGGCCCATGGTAGGGCTCTGTGCCAATGCACCCTTTTTATTTAACAAAGAGCTGTGGCACGATACCCGCATACCCCTGTTTGAGCAGGCGGTGGCCATCAACCACGCAGGTGCCACCGACAAACAGCGTGAGAACCGGGTCACCTTCGGCTTTGGTTATGTAAAAGACTCACTGCTAGAATGTTTTGAGCAGAACCTTGAGCACTACGCCATACTGCTACCAATCGAGTTTGATGAGCCGAAAGAACAGATGCCCCACGTGCGCCTGCACAACGGTACCATCTGGCGGTGGAACCGGCCTCTCATCGGCTTTGACGAGCAGGGCAACCCACATCTGCGTATTGAGCACCGGGTAGCCTCATCGGGCCCCACGATTACAGACATCATTGCTAATATGGCCTTTTTCTATGGGGCCGCCCTGGGCCTTGCCAATGCAGAAGAACGGGCCGAAGACCGCCTGTCTTTTACTGATTGTAAAAAGAACTTCTATGAGAGCGCCCGCAAGGGCCTTGATGCCACAGTTAAGTGGTTTGATGGTGAGAAGACCACCCTGCAACGCCTTATACTCGATACTCTGCTGCCCCTGGCGTATGACGGCCTCAACCATCTGAAAATCAGTGAAGAGCAGCGCGACCGTTACCTTGGCATTATTGAAAACCGGGTCAGCAAAAAACAGAACGGGGCCCAGTGGCAATTGAGCTATGCTGAACGGGTAAATTTCGACATGAACAAACTCACCAGCCATTATCTTGAGAACCAGCATAGCGGTGTACCAGTGCATGAGTGGGGCTTTTGATGCTGCATATAACCAACAGCGTACCCGATGATTTTCTACACTGCGAGCCAACAGAGCTGCACAAGGTGCTTGAGGGGCCAACCCTGGTTCATCTTGAAGGTAAGATCAAAGAACCGCTGTTTGTTTCAGGCCTGCTGCATGGTAACGAACCCGTTGGCTTCAGAACCCTGCAGAATATTCTGCATGCCCATGAGAACCAGCCCCTGCCCCGCAGCCTCTCATTTTTTGTAGGAAACATCAGCGCCGCAGCAGAAAATAAACGCCGCCTTGACGGCCAGCCCGATTACAACCGCATCTGGAAAGGTAACGGCTCGCCCGAGCACCAGATGGCCATGCAGGTCATCGATGAGATGAAGAAAAAACAGATCTTCGCCAGCATTGATATACATAACAATACCGGCCGCAACCCCCACTATGGCTGTGTGAATAATCTGAATCAAGACTTTCTCAATCTGGTGGCTCTGTTTGGCCGCCTGGTAGTCTACTTCTTAAAACCCGATGCCGTACAATCAATGGCCTTCTCTAAGCTCTGCCCGGCGGTCACTCTTGAATGCGGCCACCCCGATGATGAATCTGGGGTTGAGCATGCCACCCGCTTTGTTGAAAAGGTTCTGAACCTTGAAGAATTGCCCAATACTGTCAGCCCCGATGACCTTGATATCTATCACACCATTGCTACGGTGAAAATTCCGCCAGACGTGAATTTCAGCTTTACTGATACAAGCAGCGAACTGTTTTTTGAAGCAGGCCTCGAAGAGAAAAACTTTATTGATGTGCCGTCTGACTTTCATTTTGCCCAGGTTAAAAATGGCGCGACCCGGGTGGTCGATGTGATCAACGAGGCCGGCGAAAACGTCACTGAAAAGTTTTTTGAAATTAAAAATGGTAAACTGAAAAACAAACGCTCGGTTATACCTTCAATGTTCACATCAAATGAGTGGGTGATCAGGCAAGACTGTCTCTGTTATCTGATGGAACCATATCTTTTAGATTAAGACTTTACAGCGCCGCTCACAAAGAAGTGCTGAACCGTGGCAAAAATTCTACCCAGGCTACCAGACAAAGATGGTTATTTCGGCGAGTTTGGCGGTCGTTTTGTTTCAGAGCTGCTCATGCCGGCTCTTACTGAGCTTGAAGATGCCTACGAAAAATATCACAGCAAACCAAAGTTCAAAAAAGAACTTAAAGCCCTGCTGAAAAAATATGCGGGTCGCCCTACCCGGCTCTACTTTGCACCTAACCTCTCAAAAAAATGGAAGGCCAGGGTCTACCTCAAGCGCGAAGACCTGCTGCATACCGGTGCCCACAAAATTAACAATACTCTTGGTCAGGCCCTGCTGGCCCGATACATGGGTAAAAAACGTATCATAGCTGAAACCGGGGCCGGCCAGCATGGTGTGGCCACCGCCACGGCCTGCGCTCTTTTTAATTTACCCTGCACTGTTTACATGGG
>CAZHLC010000156.1:0-7827 GCA_964532545.1 uncultured Leptospiraceae bacterium
ATGACGAAAAGGCCTTTCTCAAATTACCAGACCAGCTGCGCCAGAGTGTGCCGGGCAGAAAAGTTGCCATGCTGCTAAATAGTCGCTCGGCCGATAAAACCCACGAAATTGGTGTCTACCTTACCGGCTCAGAACACTGGTATACCTATCTGGGGCGAATGTTCTAATCAGCGGCGCTTGCGGGGGCTTGCTTTTTTCGGGGCCTTCTTGGTCTTCTTGGCGGTTTTTTTCGGGGGCTTAATGGGCTCTGGCGGGGCCGGTGGTAATTGGGCAATATATTTGCGTTTCGCCTTTTCACCCTTTTTCTGCATAATGGGCAAAAGTGCCTTACGCAACGACGGAAAAAGATAACCGGTAGTAGTAAGAAAGCCCCCGGCCTTCGGTATGACCCGCTCGGGTTTGCCATCAAAAGCACAGTCTAAAACCATTTCAGCCACCTGCTCGGCGGTACTCATGGTCTGCGAAAACACCAGAGGTGGCACTGTCTCAATATCTTTTTGAATAAAACCCGTATCGATGGGGCCCGGCGATACCACTGAAACATGAATGCCCGTGCCCTCAGTTTCTTGTGCCATCGACAAGCTGAAGGCCCGCAGGCCAAACTTGCTGGCCGAATAGGTGGCCTCATGGGCCAGGGGTACCCGACCGGCCAGCGAAGCCACATTGACGATTGCACCACGGCCGGCTTTTTTAATATACTGAATAGCCTTCTGCGTCATTACAATGGGGGTGCGCAGGTTAAGATCAATAATCAGGCCAAGATCTTGTTCAACTTCATCAACCGCACCCCGGTAGTTTACCCCGGCATTGTTTACCAGAATATTAATCTGCCCGAACTTCTTTTCGATGCTTTGAAATAGTTTATCAAAGGTTTTGGGGTTGCTCAAGTCTGCAGGGTATGCATAAGAATTGGTTATTTGTTTCTGCAACGCATTCAGCTTGTCTTTGCTGCGCGCCACCAGAACAACATTGGCCCCCTCAGCACTGAAGGCCCTGGCACAGGCCTCGCCTACCCCAGAAGAGGCACCGGTAATTATGGCTGTTAAACCTTGAAATCTACTCATAGCTATCTGTGTTAAACAGCCCGCTGATGTAAATCAGTTTTGCTCAACGATTATTTTTTCCAGGATAGAACCGTGATGATGCCTGGCAGTTTGTCTGCGGCCTGCAGTGCAGTATTGTGATTATATACTTTGTTTAGTAGCTGGGCCAGATAGGCACGGGCGCTGTTCTGGCTGGCGATGTTGGCCAGAAACTTCTCATGAATCTCTTCAGCATTGAGATTGAGGGCAGCCAGTACATCACTCGAGATAATCACCAAAAATTGCTGGTTTTCGGTTAGTACGTCTTCAAGCCCGTTATACTGGGTCTCAAAATAGGTTTCACCCAGAGTCAGTGCCTTTGCTGCCCCGGCAGAATCAACCAGATAGAGAAAGAAGGGGCCAGAGTGAACCATACGAAAGCCCGAAATCATGGGGTCGAACTGCAGATAAAGCATGCCGGGCCCCGCATCGCTGTGTTGCTTTAACAACTCGTACAGATTCTCAGCGATCGGGTCGGGCTCGGTGTTCTCAAAACTCAGACCGTAGAATCGCTCTTGCACCCGGGCCTTCAGAATATTGGCTTCAAAATCATTTTGATCAAAATGGCAGTAGAAAATATTAGTGCGCACATGAGAGTCATCGGTAGAGATAAAGCTATGACTCATCTGGTGAGGGCGACGGGGGTACATGGCCAACTCAAGCCCCTTAAAGCGGCTCATGGGTTTGGCATAAAGCGAATTCTGAACCTTTTCAGTGAAAAGAAAATCGTTCTGGTTGGTTTCAATTTTTACTGTCGTATTCAGGCCAGCACTGGGTACCGCTGCCACAGCTGGGGTTGCATGGGCGGTAGCTGTTTGACTTTGGCCACCAAGCTGTTGTACAAGGCTGTTAAAAGAGCGGGTCATATCACCAAGCTCGTCGCGCCCCTCATCTGGCAGGTTCTTATATTCGCCAGTATCAAGATAACGGGCAATGGCCCGAACCATGCTGCGCACTGGTTTTAGAATCTCATGAGAACCAACAAAGCCCACCATACCCACCACAATTGACATGAGTATGGCGATTAAGTATACACTTAAAATGATTTTCAGATTATTGCTTGAAACCTTTGTTTTGCCCTGCAGTCTGAAATAATAGTGTTCATCACCCACGGGAATTGGCGCAAAAAGTGTGATCTCACTGCCCTGCTGCTCGCTGATATAGGGGGCCGCCCCTTCAGCCATTTGTTTTTTGATATCTTTCATGCTTTGTTTTAGCACAAAAACATCTTTTAAACTGAGGTTTTTATCTTTGCGGGCCCGGCTGATTTGCTTGTGAATTTCAGGGTTTGAATGATATAGCGGTTTAAGGTCAGCATCCCACAATGTGAGGCTGCCATCGGCTTCAGCGGTTCTTAAAGATTTGCTTACGCTCTTGAGGCCCTTAATACGGTTCTTTTTCTTTAAAGCGTCGCTCAGCAGTTGCTTCAGAACAGGCAGCTGCATTTTCTGCATCTCACTGATATTGCGCTCGCTGGCTTTGAGCATTGAAAAATGAACCAGAGCCCCCATCAGCAGCCCGGTTACCAGGCTGGCCACAAATACCACCAGCGGTATTCTCAGAAATACAGGAACCCCCTGCACAGATGAACTTATTCTTGCGGCTAGACTCATGCTTCTCGTTTTCTTTCTACCAGATATACCAGCAGAGCAGAGAAAAAGTATAAAATGATGAGAGGTAGCATCATTGCCAACATTGAAAATGCATCGGGCGGGGTTACCGCCGCGCAGAAGATCGCAATAACTACAATGGCATAGCGCCAGTAATGAAAAAAGAAACTGCTTTTAAGAACACCCATAAATGCCAGTATTATGGAAATTATCGGCAGCTCAAAAGAAAGCCCAAAGCCAAAATGAAAGCCCATAAAGAAGCCCAGATAATCATTGATATTGAGATAAACACTGGGCCTGAAAGTTTCAACTGCACCGCCACTGACCCAGCTGAGAGGGTCTGGTTGCCATTCAAAAAGTAAGAACCGCGTGACCATGGGCCAGAGCATCAAACGGGCTGTGAATACTCCCCCCCAAAATAAAACGATGGCCCCAATTAGCAGGCCATTACCCACTCTACGAAAAGTTTTATCTATTGCGGGAACAATGAATCCCCAGAACTCGAAAAGAACTGCGGGCAGAGCAAGAATGAAACCGGTAATTAAGGCAATTTTAAACTTGGTTATAAATGGTTCAGTGAGGCGGGTAAAAACCAACTCAAGCTTGATATTCATTTCATCAGCCCTGTTCTTGTGTTCAACGATGGGCTCTAAAACGAAACGGGTCAACCAATCAGAAAAGATCAGAGAAATCATGGCTATGATCACAATCCATATTACTGAGCGAATAATACGCCAGCGCAGTTCTTCAAGGTGCTCACCAATGGGCATATAGCCCTGCTGTTGGCGCATATCTGCAACGTACTCGTCAGGGTTGTTGCTTGTTTCTATTTTTGCGGGTGCGGGCGCACGGGGTGTACGTTTCTTGCTGACTTTTTTTACAGCTTTGGTTGTTTTAGTCTTTTTGGGCTTGGCCGATTTGGCCGATTTTCTGGCCATTCTCAGGCTTTTTTACTGGATTTTTTACTTTTGGCAGATTTGTTATTTTCTGACGGTTCAGCCTCGACGATCTCTTCATCTTCTTCATTGAGCTGGCCACTGATACCTTTTTTAAACTCGCTTATACCTGAACCCAGGCTGCGCGCCAACTGGGGTAGCTTGCGACCGCCAAAGATTAAGAGCACAACCAGCGCGATAATGATCCACTCTTGAACGCCAAACATATTTATTACCATATATCACAGTGAAACCGCCTGTAAAGAATTTCTTGGGTAATTTATCTGGCTGAACCTGAAAGCCATTCAAACGTCTAAGCAAATAGCAAATTTCGGGCGACGACTTGAAAATCAATTTACAGAATTGAACAAGGTTTCTTGATGGTCTTCGGCCAGAGATTAGCTGGCAAATCAAAAAAGAAAAGAGGTGAAGTTAATGAGAAAACTTCTTATCTTAGTAGTACCTGCAGTGTTTCTTTTTGCCTACTGTGGTTCTGCACCTAAAGTTGAAAAACCCAACCCTGACGCAGCAGCAGCTGTGAAAGACCGTGGTTTTGATACTGCTGAACTGAAAGTAAAAGGTCTTAACTCAAAACTTAGCAGCGTGTCACTTAAGGGCTTTCCTTCATGGGGTTCAAAAGTTGATAGCTCAAAGTGGGATCTCTGGGCTAAATTAAGCGCACCTGCTGTTAACGCAGTAGCTAAAGAAGTACCTGATGGGTACGTACTTCAAATTACTGGTCACGCGACCAAAGCTGGTTCTAAGAGCCGTAACCTTTCTGTTTCTAAGAAACGCGCCAAATATGTTTGGAGCTCTCTGAAAAAACAGGGTCTAAAGACCGACAAAATCACCTACAAAGGTGTTGGTTACTCTGAACCAATCGACGAGAATGATCCAACAAATCCTGAAAATCGCAGGGTTTCTTTCAAAATCGTCAAAAAATAACAATTAAAAACCCGACCAGCTAATACCTGTTCGGGTTTTTTTTCTCTCTTTCAATGCGACATAATAATGAAGCTCAACCCTGAGCAAAACGAAGCCGTAGAACATGGTGAAGGCCCCATGCTTATTTTAGCGGGTGCGGGCTCTGGTAAAACACGGGTTATCGTTCAACGCATTGTTAATCTATTACATAAAAAAGCCGCGACAGCCCGACAGGTCTGCGCCGTCACTTTTACCAACAAAAGCGCAGGCGAGATGAAAGAGCGCCTCAAAGAACAACTTGGTAAAAAACAAAAGGGTATGTTCGTGGGCACCTTTCATGCGCTTGGCTTAAAAATCATCCGTGACCACCCTGCCGAGTGCGACCTTTCACCGAAGTTTACCATACTGGCCAGTGAAGACCAGTTAAGTATCTACAACGATCTAATAAAAGAATGTGGCCTTGACCCAGATGAGGTCAAAGACAAACAGCTTGCCTGGCTGGTTTCTCAAGCGAAAAACCAGGGTGGCAGCGATCAGAAAATCGCGGCCTACCTCGCAGATAATGATGGTGACGTTTTTGCCGAAGTCTTCAACCGCTATCAAGAAAAACTTACCAGCTACAACAGCGTAGATTTTGATGATCTTATATTAAAGCCAACCCGCCTACTGCAGAACCACCCAGAAATACAGACCAACTATCGCCAACTCTGGAAGTATTTTCTAGTCGATGAATTTCAAGATACGAACCCACTGCAATTTGACTTTCTCACCTGCCTTTTGAGCGAGCCTTTTAATCTCTGTGCTGTAGGCGATGATGACCAGTCTATTTATGGCTGGCGCGGTGCAGATATTCAGATTATTCTTAATTTCAAGAAACTTTTCACAGACCCGAAAATTATTTATCTCGAACAGAATTACCGCTCAAACCAGCATATACTTGATCTGGCCAACAGTGTCATTCGCAACAACAGTGAACGCCATGCTAAGAAGCTGTGGTCTGAAAAAAAATCGGGCAGCACCTCACCCATTTATGAAGCTGAAACCAGCGTCGAAGAGGCCAGCTACATATGTGACCAGATCAACAAATTACGTAAGTTCACCCACGCTTCAGAAATTGCCCTGCTCTACCGCACCAATTTTCAATCAAGGGCCTTTGAAGAAGCACTGCGCCTCAACGGTATACCCTATCATATCAGCGGGGCCTACCAGTTCTACGACCGCAAAGAAATCAAAGATATACTTGCATACCTGCGTTTTATTGCCAATCAGCATGATGAAAAAAGCCTGCTGCGCATTATAAACTTTCCCAAACGCAATATTGGTGATAAAACAGTGCAAAACCTGCGCAGTTTTTCACATGAGCACAAGCTTTCAATCTGGCAGGTGATCAAAGAAATTGAGAGTGCAGCGGTACAGATTGCGCCGGCGGCTCTCTCTGGCCTGCTTGAGTTTCGTGACCTGATTGAAAAATACACAAGCGAAATCGGCCGAAATTTTGCGCCGGCCTGTGAGGCCATGATTAAGGCCCTTGATTTTGAGAAGGCCTTCTACCGCCAGGGCCTTGAAGAGAAAATCATCAAGGCCAAAACACAGAATATTTCTGAGCTGGTACGCTCGCTTTATGAATTTGCTAACCGCGAAGAAAATGTAAACATCTACTCATATCTGCAGTTCATCGCCCTGGTTTCAGGTGATGACCGTGATGAAAACGAGAATCAAGAAAAAGTCAATCTAATGACCCTGCATAACTCTAAGGGTCTTGAATTCGAAGCAGTGTTTTTAGCCGGGCTGGCTGAAGGCATGCTGCCCCACCGCAAATCAATAGAAGAACTTGATAATGTTGAAGAAGAGCGGCGTCTGTTCTATGTAGGCATTACCCGGGCCAAGGCCCATGTGTATTTTTCATACCCTAAAATGCACCGCACTTTTGATGGCGAGGTTATCAATGAACCCTCACGGTTTCTCAGCGAATTACCGCAAGATATGGTGAAATGGTATCTTCTGGGTTCTGATGATGAAGAGAGTTTCGAAGATGCCCTTGAAAGTCTCTCAGCACTTTAAAGGGGCTTGACAGAAGCCTCAACACTTTTAGCCTAGAAATATATGGATCGCTTTATGGGTTTTCTGGGCCTGCTGTTTTTTGTAGGTGTGGCCTATGCTTTCAGCACAAATCGTAAAAAAGTAAACTGGAAGTTGGTAGCCTGGGGGTTGGGCATTCAGTTTAGTTTTGCCCTGCTGGTTCTACCAGACAGTTTTTTAAATGAATTTATTAAAGACATATTTTCACTTGAGCAGGCCCCCGGTGGCTGGTTGTTTGCTCAATTAAACCTGGCTGTAAATAAGCTGCTTGATTTTACCAATTTTGGTACTGATTTTCTTATTCATTCATCATCGCTTGGTTCTGTCAGCGCAGCCTTTGATAACTTCGTGTTCAGGGTTCTGCCAACCATTCTGTTTTTCTCAGGCCTTATGGCATTACTCTATCACCTGGGTATCATTCAATTTATAGTGTCTAAGATCGCCAAGTTAATGGCCAAGACCATGAAAACCTCAGGTGCTGAATCATTATCTGCAGCGGCCAATATCTTTGTAGGCCAGACCGAAGCCCCCCTGGTAATTAAACCCTACGTCGATAAAATGACCCGCTCAGAGCTTCTGGCCATTATGACCGGTGGTATGGCTACGGTGGCCGGCGGCATTATGGCCGCCTATGTAGCCTTTCTGCAGAAGGCCATACCCGATATTGCAGGGCATTTAATAGCAGCCAGTGTCATGAGTGCCCCGGCAGCTCTGGTTATTGCCAAGATTTTAATTCCTGAAGAAGATGAACCCGAGACCATGGGTTCAGTCAAGCTTGATGTACCTAAAACCAGCGCCAATGTAATTGATGCAGTGGCTAATGGGGCCTCAGACGGGGTCAAACTGGCAGTCAATGTTGCTGCCATGCTGTTGGTATTCGTGGCCATGATTGGCATGTTCAATTACGGTCTTGGTTTCATTGGGGGCCTTTTTGGTATGCCAGAGCTGACTATGGAGCTTATTCTCGGCAAGGTGATGGCGCCCTTTGCTTTTCTTATGGGCGTACCATGGAAAGACGCTACTGAAATAGGCTCTTTGCTGGGTATAAAAACCATTGTAAATGAGTTTGTGGCATTTCAGACACTCTCTACCCGCATTGACACCCCGGGTGTGAACATTGACCAGAAGTCGATGATCATAGCCACCTATGCACTCTGTGGCTTTTCAAACTTCTCATCGATTGCTATTCAGATTGGT
>CAZHLC010000157.1:0-7807 GCA_964532545.1 uncultured Leptospiraceae bacterium
CAACAATAAAATTGTGCGCGAAATTTCAAAACTGGTGCCGGTCATCTTTTTCTGCCGCGGCACTTCGATTCATCGAGATAACCTGCTGCCCCTTTATGATCATGGTGCCTCAGCTCTCTCGGTTGATTGGCGCCTGCCTATCGACTATTTTGGTGAGCGCGCTGTGCAGGGTAACCTTGACCCGGCGGTTCTGTTTTCGAACCCCGAGACCACCCGCCAGAAAACCACAGAAGTGCTTGAGAAAAGAGGTCACCAGCCTGGCTATATCTTTAACCTGGGCCACGGTATTTACCCCGGGGCCCACCTTGAAAACGCCGCGGCCATGGTCGAAACAGTAAAAGCTTTTAAACCGTAAAAGCAGCCAGCACTTCAAAGTGCGAAGTGTAAGGAAAAAAATCAAACAGAAACAGGCGACGCAGCCTGTAGCCTTCAGCCGCAAGAACCGCAGCGTCGCGGGCAAAGCTGGCGCTGTTGCATGAAGAATAAATAAAGGGTTTCTTTGCAGGCAGAATTTCTTTTAAAAAGAATTCAATTTCTTTAAAACCCGAGCGGGGTGGGTTCATTAGAACAAAATCGACCTCAGCCAGCGGTGCTTCTTTCAGCTTCTCTATTTTTTCGGTATTGGTGAGGTCAACCTGCAGATACCTTTCATTAAAGGCGTTCTTGCTCTGCTGCAGCTTCTGTTCAGTTTCAGCATCATCAGTACTCAGACTCACTTCTTTGAGATCGCGGGGGTGTAGAATATCTGCACCATAGCTGGTAAGCTTTACTTTCAGGCCCGTTAACAGTGAAATAAATCCGAAACCTGAAAAAAGCTCAAGGCAATTCTCACCTTCGGTGTACTCACTGATTAAATCTGCAATGGCCTGCAGCCACTGGGGCAGCGCCGAAGTATTCACCTGAAAAAAAGCGGCATTGGGTATGGTGACCGCGATCTTCTGCCGGGGGGGATACTCAATGTGATAAGTAAACTTTGCCTTTTTATCATCAGCCGAGTACAGCGACCAGTGGCCAATGTTGTTATCAATGTAATCAACACGTGAGCGTACGCATCTTTCAAGTTCAAGCTCAACAGGAAAATCTTTGTCAAAACTCTGTTGATCAAATAGGCGGCAGCCATGTTCAGGAAACTGCACAGTACGGTAGCTGAAAGGTGCGTAAAAGCCCCGGTGTTTATGTTTGTTAATATGCACCTGCACATGGTTACGATAGTGCTGTAGACGGGGTGAGCTTACTTTTTCAATCTCTGGCAGCTCAAGCCCCTGATGTGACAGGTGATTTATCAGCCAGTTTTCTTTAAAACCCAGCCCATCTTCATAGCTGAGATGCTGCAGCTTGCAGCCACCGCAGGCTACAAAGTTATCGCAGCCAGCATCAATGCGCTGCTCTGCCACCTCATAAAGGGCCCAGTGTTTATGGGCAAAAGATTCGCCGCCCGGTTTGCTGACGATGGGGGCCCCTGTTTGTTCTTGATTCAACAGGGTGCCATGAAAATGATTCTTTTTTACCCGGGCCACCCGGGCCAGCCCCTTTTCACCAGGCAGAATACCCCAGATAAACCCAGTCAATGGTTTAACCGGGGCCTCTTCAAGAACCTCAATGTGACAGAGACCAAAACCTTCGGGCACCAGCTCTTTGCAGTGAACAGAAACAACCTGATCTCTTTTGAGTTTTCTAATCTGCATAAGTCAGTTTACTAAGCTTGCCCTGCCACCTGGCTGTGTTGCCGTCAGGCCGTCTAACTGTCTCGCCGCCCTGCTGCCAAGCTGTCTAGCTGCCCAGCCGCCCTGCCGTCTAGTGCCTGAAATGACGCATACCGGTCATCACCATGATAATACCGGCTTCATTGGCAGCATCAATGCTCTCTTGATCGCGCATCGAACCACCGGGCTGTATGATGGCCTTAACCCCTACCCCGATTGCCACATCAACTGTATCTCTAAACGGAAAAAATGCGTCTGAGGCCATATAGCTGTCTTTCAAAGAAAGGCCTGCTTCTTCAGCCTTACGCTCTGCAATCTTCATAGAATCAAGACGGCTCATCTGGCCGGCACCAATGGCGAGGCTGCGCTGGCCGCTGGTAAAAACTATGGCGTTTGATTTTACAAACTTCACCAGGCGAAAGGCAAACAGCAGCTCAGCAAGCTCTTCATCGCTGGGCTTTTTCTCGCTCACCACCTTAAGATCAGCGGGGTCGACGCTGGCATTATCAGTATTCTGCACCAGATAGCCGAAACTGGCATTGCGCACGTCTGTGTTACTCAAAATGTTCTTATTTATGGGGCATTTAATCAGCCGCAGGTTTTTTTTCTTTTTCAGGGCTGCCAGGGCACCCTCTTCGAAATCTGGGGCCACGATAATCTCATAGAAGTTTTTGGCCATGGCTTCAGCCGTTGCTGTTTCAACCGGGCGATTAAACGAAATAATTCCGCCAAAATGGCTCACCGGGTCTGTGGCTATGGCCTGCTGCAGATTCTCAAGCTGGTTATCACCGCAGGCTACCCCACAGGGGTTAGTGTGTTTAAAAATAGCGCATACTGGCTCTTCGAAATCAGCAGCGACCCTGATGGCAGCATCAAGATCAAGCAGGTTGTTATAGCTTAGCTCTTTACCCTGCAGTTGCTGCCAGGGTACATCGTGGCCAACATAGAAGCCTGCCTGCTGGTGGGGGTTTTCACCGTAGCGCAATGGCTGTTTTTTTACCAGGCCAAGGTTGTATACTTCAGGCAGCTCGATATCGGCTGCCTCATTAAGAAAGTGGCTGATGGCACTGTCATACTGGCCAGTGCGACTGAAGGCATCAAGGGCCCGGGCCATTCTGAATTCTTTTGAAATCGAACCGTTATTGGCCTTTAATTCATCGGTCACCAGCGAATACTGGGCCGGGTCGATAATTACAGTAGTGTGCAGATAATTTTTCGCAGCAGCCCGAATCATGGTGGGGCCACCAATGTCGATGTTTTCAATGGCCTCGTTCATGGCCGCCTCTGAATACGCCCCCTCTTTCTGAGCCCGCAGCTTTTTACTCACCTCTTCAAAGGGATACAGATTGATACAAACCAGGTCAAAATTAACGATGCCGTGTTCTTTCATCACTGCAAGATCATCTTCGTTATCAAGTCGCTTTAGAATACCGCCATGAATACGGGGGTGCAGAGTTTTGACCCGTCCATCCATAATTTCAGGAAAGCCCGTGTAATCACTGATTGATTGGGCTTCAATGCCTGCATCACGCAGGGCCTTGAGGGTACCACCTGTTGAGTAAATATTTATACCCTGACTGGCCAGTTCGCGGCCAAATTCTACAAGATTAGTTTTATCAGACACCGAGATAATGGCGTTTTCAATTTTCAGCATCTTGTCTGAAAGTGCCCCCAAAACAGGCTGTCAAGCGTATAGAAGCTGTAGCTTTTTCATGGTCATACTTTATCTGTGAGATTAACTTTGTCGATAATTTACCATGCGCATTCACCTGTTGGCCATTACCACCCTGCTTCTTCTGGCAGCCTGCGGCAAAGATACCGAAATTGATGCCTGCTCAGATGAACACGGGCGATTTATTAAAGATGTGCACTATATTCAGTCAGAATTTCTTACTGAAGACAAAATATGGAACTACAAAGCGTGGAATGAAAACCACCGCAAAGAGTCAAATTACGAACCAAATCGCAATTGTATTCCCCGGTATGATTTAAATAAAGGTGCTGAAGCAGATATAATCTTCAGTGAAGAAGACCGTAAAGAAAGCCTGCAGAAGCAGATCGAAAGTGAAGAAGAAACTATCGATCTGCGGCGCTGAGCCAGATTATTTGTTCTCTTGACCCAGCCTTAAAATGTGATCAACTTCGGCATTTTCTTCTGCCTTGCGACGCTGCACTTCAACTTCCATACTGCGCAGAAAACGGTTCAGATAGCTGCGATAGAGCAGTTTTACCTTATATCGTTTCTCCATACTCAGCAGATCTTTAATCTTGTATGATCTGGTTTTGGGCCCCGTCTCCCACACTACGGCGATCTCATTGATATTGCCAGAGCCGTCATAGACGATTTTACGGGTTTCAGTCAGCAGTGACTTGGTACCGGTCTCAGTATAGTACATTTCAACCTTTGAGAGCGCCCCGCCCGACATGGCGAATTCAACCTCTTCAAGGTAAACCTTGCGGTTACGCTGGCCCATACGGTTACTTAAGCCCCGCCCAATAGGAATACGCTTTTTCTCTACATCACCATAGACTTCTTTAATGGCCTTACCGACGCGTTCATGCAATTCTTTGATCTCTTCATCAACTATAGCGGTCTCGTCATTTTTTTCTTGCGTTCTAGTTCCTGTATTATTATTCTGCTCTTGTGCATTCAGCGGGTGCTGCGACCACAGGGTTAGAGTTGCCAACAGAATCAGTGTGACATGGGCTCTAAACATAAAATCTCCTTAAGGTGAGGTATACTAAACAAAGTACCCCCAGACAAGTACTATTAGTATCGTTCAATTAGGCATGGAAGTTAACACAATACAAAAAGAGAATTACATCGTTTTACAGCTTAAAGGCAGCCTCGATATTTATACGTCACTCGACCTGAAAAACGATGTCGATGGCCTTAAGCTGAAAAAAGACATAGCGGTCATTTTTGACCTGAATAACGTCGATTACGTTGATTCTAGCGGCATTGGTACCCTGATCAAGATCGTAAATCAGGTACAAGAGGCTGGTGGGCAGTTCTATATTACGGGCCTCAAACCGATGATTGAGAAGATCTTCAAAGTCGCCGGTTTAATGACCTATTTTACCATTCTGAGCGCTGAAGAAGCCAATTCACAGTTTCCTGTCAGCTGAAATTCCTCTTCTTACCCCTCGAAAAAGGGTTTTTAATGGTTTATTCTATCCGTCGATAATAGAGGGGTGAGCGCTTTGTGGGTTCACACGGTTTTTTTCCAGTAATCTGATGCTTAAGCGAATTTATCCCCTTACCGTGGCGACCTTTGCTGTCGTTGTATTTTTTTTACTTCCTTTAATTAATGATCTATTAAACGAGGGTGGCATCATTTCTCTTACCCAGCTGTTAGCTCAAGAAACTGAATGGTCAGACCAGCCAGACCTTGACCCTACCGAAATGCGCCTGCGTGAGCTACGCTATGAAAGTCTTTACCGATCTTATCTGCGCAGACACAAAGATTATTCAATAACCAGGTTGAATGCCCAATCGCCCGATGCCGAGGGCCAGCTTGATATTGATAAGATCATTTATGCTGACCCTTACGACTTCAGTTTCTCACCATCAAAGTGGTATTTCTATAACAGAGAAGAAGGGCTGCGCGATATAGAAGATATTCCCGAAGAGTATCGCGATATTCCGCGTCTGATTGATATTCAGGGTGATGTTGTTAAGCTGCGCATTTTTGGTAAAACCAATGTGCGGGCTTCATTTGGCCAGTGCTGGTTCTTATCAGACGAAGATCGCCCCGACGATATTACCCAGTGTAATTCAACAGCCATCAATAGAGGTTTTAAACTAGAGATGGATATGAAAGTCAAGATCAGGGGTAAGATTGGCCGCAAGGTTACCGTTGATATCGATTATGATAAAAATGAGCAGAACACCGAGAACACCTTCAAAATTGAATACCGGGCCCTGCGCCGCCGCGAGTTTGTTCAGCGCGTTACCCTGGGTAACATTGACCTTAAGTTTCCTAAATCTGAATTTGCTGTGTTTGAGCAGCGCTCTAAACAGACAGTCGGTCTCGAAAGTAAGATGCGCCGGGGTAAGCTTGAGTTTCACACCATTGCCACGCTCACCCAGGGCGAGAGCCAGGTAGACCGCTTTACGGGCACTACCCGCACTACCAGTTCACTGATTTCTGAGTACAAATACATACCGCGCAAATATTACCAGCTTGAGCCTTACATCTACTATGGCGATGTCAGCTCGGCAAGCTGTACCCAGGCCAGTGTAACCATTAACGCCAATGCCTTTGACCGTACCAGTACGACATCACTGAGAACTTTTACCTCAATTGACCCCGTGGGTTTTTCGGCCCCCAGCAATGTAAACATTGATTCAGGTACCCTTGAGGTTTATCTTGATGACCGCGACCCAACCAACAGCTTTCTCGACAGTTATACACCAGAGCCCATTGCAGGTAACCCCCTGGGCAATTACTATCAACTGCAACAGGGGGTCGACTACGCCTTTAACCCCAATACCGGCCGTCTTACCTTCATTAAATTTATCGCCAATGACCACAAGCTACTGGTACGCTATCTGCGCAACGGAGGCTCAGGTACTGCAAACACCTGCGACCCGGCAGCCCGCACCGACGTAAACAAAGACGGCACCAATAAGATTGAGGTCATGATCAAGTGGGATGGTACCATGTTCGAAGATACCACCGTACCACCTGACGGTACCTCAGATGTGACCATCATCAATGACGGAGTATTTAACCTCGACTCTTATGAGATCAGAAGTTACTATGATCTTGGCGCACGCGATATCGATCAGAATACCTTCATTGAAAGCCTGTTAGACCGCAACCTGCAGAACCTTACAGGCATTGATACCCTTGGGCAGCGCAATGTAGATTTTCAGGGTGGTATACTTGATTTTTTTGTTCGTGAACCCTTTAAACAACTGCAAGACACCAGCAGCAACTTTATCTTAAGCGACCTTGCCGTGAGTACCATCTACAGTGATGATCAATCACCCCTCGCTGATGATAACTCTGAGGCTTTGCTGCGGGTCGACTTTACCTTTGAGGTGCGCAACTATAAACTGGCGCGCTTTAACATTATCAGAAATTCAGAAAGAGTAAGAGTTAATGAAGTAGTGATTCCCCCTTCAAAATACTTTATTGATTACCAGTCTGGTTTTTTTACGTTTATAAACGAGAATGACCCGGTTATAAATGCCAGCACGCCCATAGAAATCAGTTATGAATACTCGCCCTTCGGCTCTACCTCACAGGGTTATATTGCAGGCCTGCGTACCGACTACCGGGCCAGCCGCGATGTAAAAATCGGCGGCACAGTTCTGTGGAACGCCCAGTTCGAGCCAGTCGAGGCCCCGCAGGTAGGTGAAGAACCCATCAGCAAACTGATCTTGCAAACCGACATTGCCCTTAATTTCAGAGAAGAAAAGCTCACCCGCCTGGTTAATACCATACCCGGCCTCGACTTTGACCTGCTACCTGTAAGGTTCGAAGGTGAAGCAGAGTTCGCCCGCAGCTTTTATAACCCCAATACCTTTGGGCTGGCCCTGATTGACGACCTTGAATCTTCTGAAGAGAGCAGAGATATTCCGACCTCTGACAAATCGTGGATTCTTTCAGGTATACCCAACCTGGGCGGCACCGATGAATGTGACCGGGGGCACCTGTTATTCAAATACTACCGTGACCCTGGCAACCTGAACAGGGGCCTGTTAACTTTTGCCGAGGGTGCCACGGCCACCAAAACCTATAATGAACTGGCCGGCCCTTACAATGTGGCCGAGGGCCACCTTGATGCTTCGCAGCTCAATGTTTCACAGGCAGAGCGGCAAGAATCGCTGGTGCTCGATTTTGATTTCAGTCAGTCAAATGGCTCTGGCACACCTTTCGTTGCCATTCAGACCAGACAATTTGCCCCCCAGGGGCAGGATTTCAGCAATGTCGATTTCATAGAATTTAATGCCCGACTTAAAGATGCGGCAGCCATGAGCTCTGGGGTAAAGGTGCTCTTCGACATTGGCACCTTTGCAGAAGATACTGACGGCGATGGCATACTTGATACCGAAGACGTGGGTCTTGATGGTTTGGCCAACACCAACGATG
>CAZHLC010000158.1:0-7789 GCA_964532545.1 uncultured Leptospiraceae bacterium
AACCCTTACCATGGGTATGCACATGAGCCACCACCGCCCCCGCCATGACCATGTGATCGGCAAAAACCGGCCAGCTTAACAGAGAAGGCAGAGACAGAAAGATAATCAGCCAGAATCTCACAGCGATATAATAATCTGCCGGGGCTTATTTGACCACATTCTAACCACAACAAAATATCTTTTGACAACCGGTTGATAAGTTGATTAATCAGCAGTGCAGGCGACAGGCCTGCTCAGAAATTTGTATAAAAAGAAACTAATATCCCGTCTAGATTAAGTAATACTTCAAAGAAGCCTTCTGTGTTTTTCAAATCACTTCTTCTCTCTATCTGTCTACCCGCACTTATCTGCAGCAATGCCTTCGGCCAGACCCCGCTGGTAGAGAAAACTGAGGCTCAGAATAAGTGGGCAGCCCAGGGTTTTTTTCTGGCAGGGTATTCACCATTCACTGAGATTAACAATAATTACAGCAACACAGCACTTGACTTAACCAGCAATTTTGACTTTGCCGGTCAGGGCGTAAAAAACCAGCATTTTCTCTGGGGGGCTGAGTTTGACCTGCTTTACCAGTTTCGTATACCCTATCTGGTGGGGGCTGGCTTTGCTTTTACTCTTGATTCGCCCGGCTCTCTCGATGTCAAAAAGCAGACCCGTGAAGAGTTTCTTAAAATCTCATACTCACTTGCCAGTTACCTGCTGCATCTGAAACTTGGTCAAGAGTTCTACCGGGGTCGCAACTTTTTTATTCGCGGTTTTTTAGAACCTAAAATTGGCGTAGGCAGGCTGGTGATCAGTGAGAATGTGTCGGGGGCAGACTTTGGCGAGAGCAGGCAGAACACTTCTACCCTGCAGGCACTTGCCTGGGGTTTATCAATCTCGATTGATACCATCTGGCGTTTCAATATACGCAATGGTATGCTTTTTGGCCTGCGTGCCGGCTTTACCTCATATAATAGTTTTAGGGGCAACGATGCCTTTGGCAACTCGGGCCGCTTAATCAGGGTACCACTATCAAACGATACCTCAAAAGAAGTATACAAGTTTCTTCAAGATGGGCGAGAGATACCGGGCGATCAAGAAGACGCTACCTTTCTGTTGTCAGAGTTTGTGGCCTATCTTGGCTACTGGCAGGCCTTGTAACCTTCTGCCAGGGTGGCTCAACCGCAACCTTTACCGTCTTTGTTGATCAAGGCTATTCAGGCTCAGTCTCTGACGGAACCTATGCCACCCCATACCGCTCGATAGGCGAAGCCCTCAATTCAGTCGACTTAACTGTGGAAGGCAAAGAGAAAATCATACGGGTAGCCCAGGGTACATATGCTGAAAGCTTCACTCTGAGTGGGGTTACCGGTGTTATTATTGAGGGGGGTGTCGATTCGTTTACTCTGCAGATACCCGCCTTTGAAGACCTTGATATTATTTCATCAAGTGGTGTAACCCTGACAAACTTCACCATTGATGCAAGTCTGATCAACACCAACCTGCTGAACATCAGCTCAGCCACCGAAGTAAATCTCAAAAAGATGACAATCTCAGCGACCAATCAACTGATTAGTGCCAGCAACTCTACCCTCTCAATTGAAAACAGCAACCTGACTACCAGCAATACCAGCCTTGTCTCAATCGATATCAATGGTGGCAGCAGCACCATTGTGAAAAATAACACCTTTCAGGGGGGCTCATATTTTCTTTCAATCAAAGCAGCCACCGGCATAAGCCTCGATGGCAACCAATTCAGCGGCATGTCTTCGGGGGCCATGCTTATTGATGACTCTGACAATCCCCAGATATTTAATACCACTGTAACCGGCGTACCTCACAGCAATTCTGATGTGGCCGGCATATTTATTCAGAATGGTCAGGGTGGCCGCATTGAAAACACCACGATTTCGGGCGTGGGGGCCAGTACCCCCCCGTGTACTGCAACTGAGCTTGAAAGTGGCATCACCGTTGACGATCACAACACTCTGATTATCGAAAACCCCAGTGTCTCAAGCATGGGCTGTGCGGGCATTAAAGTAAACAAAGGTAAGAATGTGACCATTGCCCGCTTTACTCTCAACTCTTCGGGTCGCGGTGTCTACTTCGTCGATGCTGAGGCTAACCTTTTTCAGGGTACCATCAGCACCTCGGTAGAAGCCGGGGCCTACCTTGATGATTCGCTCAGTGCCATCGACTTTACTACTATGAGCTCTACCACCAATGGGCCAGGCATGACCGTAGTTAACACCACAACCGGCGACTCTACGGGCTACTTTGTATCAAACAGCAGCCGCTTCGACAACAACAGTGCCCAGGGTATTCTGATTTCAGGCAATGGTACCAGCCCGGGCTTCAAAGTTACCGTAACTGTGACTACCTTTGAAAACAATACCGGTTATGCAATCGAGGCCGACACCCCCAGTAATTCGGCCGACTTTATCTGTAACAGCAACACCTTCACTACCCAGCCCCAGACCATTCACCCCAATCTGAACCCGGGCAGCGGCAGCTGCAACCCCTGATCAATTCTTTTTTAAACGAAAGATTTCATGCAACAGAATGGTGGCTGCATTAGCTACATTGAGACTGGGAATCTTATCGCTGTGAACAATACGAACCAGCAGATCACATTTTTCTTTAACCTGTTTTGAAAGACCCCGGCCCTCTGAACCCATAACCAGCAACAGCTTCTGCTTTGAAAGACCCTCAGCTGCTTCGGCCAGGGGGCTGCCGTTTTGATCAGCCCCCACAATCAGAAAGTCAGCCTCTTTGGCCTGCAGCAGAAACTGATTCAGATTGCAGAAAACCACCGGCATGTCGGCCAGTGCCCCCGCCGAGGCCTTCAGGGCCGTCGCACCCAGGGGGGCTGAACCCTTACGCGAAACAACCACAGCCCCGGCATTAAAGGCCGCCATACTTCTGATGATCGAACCGGCATTCTGCGGGTCGACCACCCCATCAAGAGCCACCAGTAGACCACCGGCTGCGAGGGTGTTCTCAATCTTCTGCTCACGCAGAGCAAAACCCTCTGAGCGCAGCAAAGCAATGCCCTGGTGCTTCTTTGCACCACAGATGTTATCAAGCTGGCTGTAACTTTTTTTCTCAATAGAAACGCCGGCCCGTTTGGCCTTGGTCAAAAGATTGCGTAACCTTTCATCTTGGCGCCGCCCCAGCAGCAGACGGTCTGAAGCAAAGAAACCGGTTTTCTGTACGACGGCCTCAACCGAGTTCATGCCGAAGACTTTTTCGACATCAGTCACTGTTTTTTCTTCTGCAGGGTTGAACCCTCACGCGAATCAAGAATTTCAAAACCAGCGGCCAGAATTTGATCGCGCAACTCGTCAGCACGGGCATAGTCTTTATCACTGCGGGCAGCGTTGCGCTTTTCAAGCAGGGCCAAAATATCTTGCGGAACCTCAGGCCCTGCTTCATCAGCTCCGCTGAGAATGTTCAGCACCTGGTCAAAGTATGCAAAGGCTGAAACCAGAATATTCTTGTCTGTTGCCGAGAGCTCATTGTTGTTCTTGTCTAAAACAGAATTATTATAATGCAAAAACTGGTGAAAGGCCGCCAGGGCCTTTGCAATATTCAGATCATCTTGCAGGCTGCCCAGAAACTCAGCCTTGCTGGCCTCAACATTTTCGGCAAGTTCGGGCCCAATATCTGGCCCGACAGTTCGGGCTTCTTTCAATCTGAGCCAACCTTTCCAGATTTTTTCAAGGGTGTTCTGGGCCTGCCCCACGGCCTCAATAGTAAAATTGAGTTTCTGGCGGTAATGAACTGACAACAGCAGATAGCGCATGGCATAATTGCCAAGGCCCTTCTCTTGTAGATCGCGCAGGGTGTAAAAATTACCCAGCGATTTTGACATTTTTTTGCCTTCAACCAGCAGATGCTCGCAATGCAGCCAATAGCTTACAAAATCGTCATCGTACGCACATTCGCTCTGGGCTATTTCATTTTCATGATGAGGAAATAACAAATCGACCCCGCCGGTATGTATATCAATGGGGCCGGCAAAAGTTTTGTGAATCATGGCTGAGCACTCAAGATGCCAGCCGGGTCGCCCTCGGCCAAAGGGTGAGTCAAAGGCTATGTTTTCTTCGGGTTTCTCGGCTTTCCACAGAACAAAGTCGCGAATATCTTCTTTATTATACTCATCTGTGTTATAGCGCAGCCCGCTTTTTACGTTGCTCAAGTCAACATGCGAAAGACAGCCATAGTGCTCATTTTTTTCAAGCGAGAAATATACCGAGTCATCTTGCTCATAGGCAAAGCCACGCTCTTTCAATTTGCTGACCAGGGCGATCATCTCATCGATATATTCAGTAGCCCGGGGATTATGATTAAATGAGGCAATGCCCAGGGCTTTAATATCGGTGAAAAAGGCTTCAATGAAAGGTTCAGTAAAATTTCGTAAATCTTCTAACGAGGCATTTTTATTACGGGCCAGCGCCCCTCTGATGGTTTTATCATCGATATCAGTAAGATTTACCGCATGGTTGGTTTGATAACCGCCCAGGCGCAGAGCACGCCCCAGCAAATCAGCAAAAATATATGATCTGAAGTTACCGATGTGGGCCAGATCGTAAACCGTTGGCCCACATGAATAAATACTGACCTTGCCTTCATTCAGGGGGTTAAATTCTTCAAGCCTACGGCTCATTGAGTTGAAGAACTTAAATGAAGACATATAGAAAGAGGAAAAAAAATCGGGCCGACTGGATTTGAACCAGCGACCACACGTCCCCCAGACGTGTGCGCTACCACTGCGCCACGGCCCGTTAGATTACACGATACTAAAAAGAAGACACTGCGTCAAGTTTGTTAAGAATATTAGCAGCCTATTTTCCCCCGACTCAGAACACCAGGGTTTTGTGATAAAAGAGTATAGAAAAGAAAGACCTGTAACCCAGCGACACCCAGCCCGTTGCTGTAGTAAACATCTAACAGTGATGGGGATATTATTTTACCTCAAACCATGCCTCTGCAAGCTTACACCAGGGCAGCGATGTGCAAGCAGCGGCCAACAACCTGGCATCATCGTACTTCTTATGTCGCAACAAGTTGTCCACATCTAGATGTGGATATCTTTTTCACCCATGTGGAGAACTTTCACAAAAAAACTATCTAACCAATGCTTTTATTTTGACAGGCTATAAACCCTCTTCATTTTAACCCAGCAATAATCTTGCTACCTCAAAGAAAAATGAACAACAAAGCGCAGACTCACTTTCACATTTGCCAATCATGCCACAAGATGGTTGATACTGTTTACCAGAAGGGTGTGTGCCGTGACTGTCTTATAACTCATTTCAAATCATTACAGAACCTGCTTAACCAGAGTCACGCTGTTTACCAGCCAGCGGGCAAACGTAATGAAAAATCCGTTTGAAAAGTTCACCGGCGCTGCTTCTAAGTACCGCCGCCTGCATGGTGGTGATATCAACGAGGTCTATGCCATTAAATCAACCCGGGGCCACTTCGTATTAAAGTATAACGAGAGCCCTCTGCCCCAGATGTTTGCGAAAGAAGCGCAGGGTCTCACTGCATTGGGTGATGCAGGCCTGCCCGTGCCTCATGTGATCGATGTTACAGACAATGCTATACTGCTTGAATACATTGAGCAGGGTGAGCCCGATCATGAAAACGCTGGTCGAGCACTTGCTAAACTGCATAAGAAGACCCAGAGCAGCTTTGGTCTCAATCATGATAACTTTATTGGCAGCCTGCCACAGCCGAATACCAGAGAAGCTGCCTGGCAGAAGTTTTTCTGGGAACACCGCATACAGTTTCAGCTTGATCTGATGCAGCGCGACCTGCCCCGTTCAGAAGGTGCGGTGTGGCAGAGGCTGCAGGCTGCCCTGCCCCAGCTGCTAGACCACTCGGTTACGGCCTCTCTGCTGCACGGCGACTTATGGAGCGGTAATCTCATCTGGTCAAAAAAGGGGCCTGTGTTTATTGACCCGGCCATCTACTATGGTGACCCCCTGATTGAGCTCTCTTTTACCAAACTATTCGGGGCCTTCAGCCCCAGATTCTATGCCGCTTATGCAGAAGTACTGCCAATTTCGCCAAAATTCTCAGAACTGCTTAAATTGTACCAGATATACCCCCTACTGGTTCACGCAAACCTGTTTGGGGGCAACTATTACCAGTCTGCGTTGCAGAATGCCAGGCACTATGTAGCATGAAAAAAGCCGTATTTTTAGACCGTGACAATACCCTGATTCACGATGATGGTTATATTTCTGAGGCAGACAAGGTCAGGCTCTTACCCGGGGTCAAAGAAGGCCTGCGCCTGCTGCAGAATCAGGGCTTTGAGCTGGTGATTGTAACCAATCAATCGGGTATTGGCCGGGGAATTTTTACCGAAGCAGATATGCATTCGGTCAATGACCGCCTGCAAGAACTGCTGGGCGAAGACATCAACTTTGCCGGTATCTATTTCTGCCCCCACCGGCCCGACGAAAACAGTGATTGCCGTAAACCTGCCCCGGGTATGTTTTTAAAGGCACGCGATGAGCTGGGCATCGACTTCAGCCAGAGCTTTATGGTGGGTGACCGCAAAAGTGATGTAATGAGCGGTGAGACCATTGGTCTGCGGGGCATCTTACTGGGCACTGATGATGGGCAAGAAAAGCCGGCCTGCCACATTTTTACAGCAGAAGATTTCAGCGAAGCGGTGAATTTTATTCTCGAGACCAGCTTTAACGATGCCTGGCAGCAGAAGATTATCGCATCTGCTGATAAATCATCGATAAAAGAGAGAACAGCCGGTAAGAAGCTGGTTTTTACCAATGGCTGTTTTGATATTCTGCACCCCGGCCATTTGCAGTACCTTACTCAAGCCCGGGCTCTTGGTGATGCTCTGGTGATTGCAATCAATGATGATGACAGCGTGCGCAGATTAAAAGGCGAAAGCCGGCC
This sequence comes from uncultured Leptospiraceae bacterium, assembly GCA_964532545.1. GTDB lineage: Bacteria > Spirochaetota > Leptospiria > Turneriellales > CAZHLC01 > CAZHLC01. Next base: position 6,913 of record CAZHLC010000158.1, read on the forward strand.
AGTCAATGGCCTGGCTGATCGCATGTTGATGCTGGCCAACCTTGACTTTGTTGATTACGTAACCAGCTTTTCTGAACAAACCCCTATAGAGACCATTAAGGCCATTAAACCAGATATTCATGTAAAGGGCGGTGACTACGTCGCCGAAGAATTACCAGAGTATGGTGCGGTTACAGAAGGCGGGGGTGAGGTTTTTATTCTACCCTTTCGCCAGGGCTACTCTTCATCTAAGATCATCAAAACAATCAATCAGCAGGGTTAATCTTTTTTACACTGGCGATCAGGCTGCCTTTGGCCAGCTGAATGCGCAGATCATCTTTTTCAATCACTTCATCTGCTGAACGAATGATGTTTTCTTTCTGGTACGTAACACTGAAACCACGCTGCAGGGTAGCCAGGGGTGAGAAGGCATGCAGACGTTCACTTACACGCTGCCAGGCTGAGCTATTCTTGTTCAGAATCATCTCAAAAAGCAGGTGCATATCGGGCAGAGTGCTCATGCGACGAACTGCGGTTTCAAGCTTGCTGCGCAGACCTTCACCCAGGTCGGCCACCAGATCATCTAACCGGCGGTAGTGCTCTTCTAGCAGCACCATGGGCTCAACATAAAAGGGTTTCTCTGAGATTCGGGCCAGTCTCTCGGCCAGAAATTCAAGACGATGGGTAACCAGGGTATCAAGGCGCTCACCGACGGCCTGCAGCGAAGCACTCATTTCGATTACATCGGGCAGGCCAATCTTGGCGCCATCAGTGGGGGTAGCTGCCGCCACATCAGCCACATCATCGCTGATAGGGTGATCAATCTGGTGGCCCACTGCAGATATGACCGGCAGTGGGCAGGCACCAACAGCACGGGCTACGGGTTCTTCATTGAAGG
>CAZHLC010000159.1:0-7725 GCA_964532545.1 uncultured Leptospiraceae bacterium
ACCAACGTAAGGCTGCTTTATATTCTAAGCCTTTATGGTGGCCTTGGTCTTGATTTTAACTTCGGTAATGCCAAGAATATTACTGCGGGCAATGGTACCCTCACAGGGTCTGTGTCAGGTACCCAGTTCTATACCGCCAATGCTGCCCTCGATGTTGGTCAGAACAAAGGCCCCTCGGTTGCAAGCATGCGGTTTTTTCTTGGTGGCCAGATCAATATTTCTGTGCTGAAACTCTATGTTCAGGGCAACTATGCCAGCAGCAAGAGTCTGGGTGCTGTGGGTGGCGTAAAAGTCGCTTGGTAATCTGATTCATAGTCCTTTGGTTTCAAAGGGCTTTTCTCTTCATCTTACAATCAAAAGCTGACCCATGATTAACCGATATTCGACCGGTGAAATGCGTGAGCTCTGGTCGCTTGAACACAAATTCTCTGTCTGGCAGAAACTTGAAATTCTGGCCTGTGAATACTGGCACCAGCAGGGAAAAATCAACGACAAAGATATAAAAGACATCAAAACCAGGGCCGCCTTTACTACTGACCGGGTGCTCGAAATTGAAAGTGAAGTACATCACGATGTGATTGCCTTTCTCACCAACCTGGCCGAGAACATTGGTGATGCCTCGCGCTTTGTTCATTTTGGGCTGACTTCATCAGACGTGGTTGACACCGCATGATCTTACATTCTGCAAGAAGCAGGCTCTCTTATTATTAACAAATACGAACATTTTCTCAGGGCCCTGCACAAGCAGGCTGTCGAATACAAAGACATGGTGGTGGTAGGCCGCACCCACGGCGTGCATGCAGAACCTACCACACTTGGTCTTAAATTATTAGGATACTACGCCGAGGGCCAACGCAACCTTGAGCGACTGAAGCAGGCCTTCGCTGAATGCTCTTTTGGCAAGATCTCAGGGGCTGTGGGTTCATATTCGCAGCTGCCCCCGGCCCTTGAAGCCTATGTACTTGAAAACATGAACCTGCAGGTAGAGCCGGTGAGCACCCAGGTGGTGCCCCGTGATCGTCATGCGGTGCTGTTAAATGCCATGTCGGTGGCTGCCCAGGGGCTGGGGCGTCTGGCCCAAGAGGTCAGGCTGATGCAGAAAACCGAGAGTCGCGAAATCGAAGAACCTTTTCAGCGCGGCCAGAAGGGGTCATCGGCCATGCCCCATAAGCGCAACCCCATTCTTTGTGAGCGCATCTGTGGCCTGGCCCGGGTGCTGATGGGCTATTCTACCAGTGCCCAGCAAAACATCAGTCTGTGGCACGAACGCGATATTTCGCATTCTTCGGTTGAGCGGGTGATTCTGCCCGATGCCACCAGCCTGTTTGAATACATGCTCATCAAGATGACCTTCGTAGTTGAAAACCTGCATGTTTACCCCGAGAACTGTGAGCGGGTTTTAGATTCTACCCGCGGCCTGCTTTATTCATCGCGGGCCCTGCTGGTGATTACCGAGACCTTGAAGATCAGTCGTGAAGATGCCTATGCCATTGTACAGGGTGAAGCCATGAAGGTTTGGGAAGGTAAGACCGATGAAGATCTTCGTACCCGCTTTGAAAAACACGCAAAGCTACAGGGTATCAGTGCCGACCAGTGGAATGAGGTATTCGACCCCCAGAGCTTTCTCACCAACGTAGACCATATCTTTGAGCGGGTTGAAGCCCCCGCCTGAACATGGGGCTGCGCTTCTTTATTGATCGCGGCGGAACCTTCACTGATGTTTTGGCTGTTGATAAGCGCGGCCAGGTCTACAGTCATAAGCTACTATCACAGAACCCCGAGCGTTATGCTGATGCCGTTTATCAGGGCATACAAGACATACTGGCAACCAGTGGTGAGCAAGACGTTCTTGAATTGAGACTGGGTACCACGGTTGGTACCAATGCCCTGCTAGAGCGCAAGGGGGCGCGCACCGCCTTTGTTACTACCAGGGGTTTTGCCGATGCCCTGAAGATTGGCTACCAGAACCGGCCTGATCTCTTTGCCCTTGAAATTATTACACCTGCGCCTCTGTATCAGACTGTAATTGAAATTGATGAGCGCATCTCAGCTGAGGGTAGGGCTTTGCAGAAGCCTGATCTAGCAAAGGCCGAAGTAGCCCTCGCTAAGTTATTGAAGAAAAATATTCTTTCTCTGGCAATCAGCTTTGTTCACGGGTATAAATATCCCCGCCATGAAAAACAAATTGCCCGCCTCGCAAAGCGCATGGGCTTCAAACATGTGGTGACATCACATGAAGTCAGCCCGCTGATTAAATTTATCAGGCGGGCAGATACCACTGTGCTTGAGGCATATCTTGGGCCGGTGATCGAGAGCTATACCCGCAAATTAAAAAAGCAGGTCAGCCCGGCACCTTTCTATATGATGCAGTCAAATGGCGGGCTTATACCGGCCCAATCGTTTGCTGGCAAAGACAGTCTGTTATCGGGGCCGGCCGGCGGGGTGGTTGGCGGTGTGCAGACAGCCCGGCGCCATGGGTTTAATAAAGTTATCGGTTTTGATATGGGGGGTACCTCGACCGATGTGTGGCACTGGGCCGGGCGTTATGAGCGTATTCATGAAGAGACCATTGCCGGGGTACGGCTGCAGGTTCCCATGCTTGAGATTAATACCATTGCCGCAGGCGGTGGTTCGATTCTCAGCAGTGAAGCAGCCAGGCCGCTGGTAGGCCCAGAGTCTGCCGGGGCTGACCCGGGCCCGGCCTGCTACAGACGCGGTGGGCCATTGACGGTTACCGATGCCAATGTGTTGCTGGGGCGCATTCAGGGCGAATATTTTCCCCGGGTGTTCGGGCCCGGTGCTGATCAACCCCTTGATCACAGGGCTGTAACCAGCAGATTTAAAAAATACCAGCAGAAGTATTTTCAGCAACCAATCGAAGAAATTGCCACCGGCTACCTTGAGGTTGCCAACGAAAAAATGGCCGAAGCCATTCGTGAAATTTCAACCCGCAAGGGGCATAATCTGCAGAATTATGTACTGCAATGTTTCGGGGGCGCAGCGGGTCTTCATGGCTGTGATCTGGCTGAACACCTGGGTATGAAGAAGGTTTTTATACATCAATATGCAGGGGTACTTTCAGCACTGGGTATGGGGCTGGCCAATCGAAGCATGCTGCGCGAGTTTGCTGTGGGCCAAAAAGTAACCCCAGAGCTGAATCTGGGTAAACTTCAGACAAAGTTTGAGGCTGAAACCCTCAAAGAAGCCGCTGCCCTGGGCTTACAAAATGTTAAACTGACGGTGACTGTGGGGCTGCATTACCAGCACAGTGAAAGTTTTATAAACCTGGGCATTGGCTCATCGGCGGCTGCAATGCTGAAAAAGTTTGCCCGCGAGCATCAACGCCTCTATGGTTTTAAAGACAGCAGCCGGCCTGTTTTTCTCAGTTATTTTCAGGTTGAAGCCATGCAGAAAAACAGCTTTGCCCTCAAAAAAACCGGCAAAGTGGGCAAACGCAGGCCAGCCCGGGCTACCAGCCGGGTGAAGGTTTATACCGATCGCTGGCAGCAGGTGAACCTGTTTCTAGTTAAAAATCTGAAGGCTGGCGATTCAGCTAAGGGCCCATGTCTGATTGCGGGTAAAACTGAAACGATCTATGTCAAAAAAAACTGGAGCTTTCAAAAAACCGGCAATGGTCTGCTGTTAGAACCTGTGAAGCAGCTGGCCCATAGCAGAAAGCTCAGTGATGCCTTTATGCTTGAGGTTTTTCACAATGCCTTCGGTGCCCTGGCTTCTCAGATGGGCACAGTTCTGCAGGCCGTCAGCCGTTCTGTAAATATACGAGAACGCCTTGATTTTTCATGTGCTCTGTTTGATGAGAGGGGCGACCTGATCGCCAATGCCCCTCATATTCCCGTGCACCTGGGTTCGATGTCAGAAAGTGTTAAGGCCGTCATTAGCAAACACAAAGGGCAGATTAAACCGGGTGATGTGTTTTTAACCAACAACCCCTTTGCCGGTGGTACTCATTTGCCCGATATCACTGTGATCACCCCGGCCTTTCTGGGCAAAAAGGCCAGACCCGATTTCTACCTGGCATCGCGGGGCCACCATGCTGATGTAGGGGGCATTACCCCGGGTTCGATGCCAGCTACCAGTAATTCACTTTTTGAAGAGGGTGTAGTTATTGATAGCGAGCGCATTGTCATCCGAAACAGGCTTGATGTGAAAAAGCTGAATCGCATTTTCTCTGAGGCCCAATATGCCAGTCGCAATGTTGAGATGAATATTGCCGACATCAAGGCCCAGATTGCAGCCAATGCCCGGGGCTTACAAGAGCTGCAGCGCCTTAGCGCTCTTTATTCTCTGAATCAGATCAAAAGATTTGCCAGGCTGATTTTTGATAATGCCCGCCTTATGGTCTTAGAGAATCTTAAAAAAATTAAAGGGGGCACGGCCTCTTTTAAGATGGATAGTGGCGCCCGGGTATCTGTATCGATCAAGAAAAAAGATAAACTTGTTTTTGACTTCAGTAATAGCAGCCTGTCAGAATTTGATAACTCGAACACCCCTGCGGCCATCATTATGGCCTGCGTACTCTATGTAATTCGCCTGCTGATGCAGAAAGCGATACCACTGAATGCCGGCTGTTTGCAGCCGGTTGAAATCATTCTGCCTTCTTCTGGCTTTTTAAATCCCCAATATGGGGCAGCTGTTGTGGCTGGCAATGTTGAAACCTCTCAGACCATTGTTGATACTCTGTTGGCAGCTCTGGGCGTTATGGCTTCTTCACAGGGCACCATGAATAATCTGACTTTTGGTAACGAGACGCAGCAGTATTATGAAACTCTGTGCGGCGGTACAGGCGCCGGCCCCGGCTTTCAGGGGCACGATGCGGTTCATTCACATATGACGAACTCGCGCCTTACAGACGTTGAGATATTAGAGGCCCGTTTTAACGTCAGGTTGCTTGAATTTAAAATTCGAAAAAACAGTGGCGGCAAAGGCCGTTTTAACGGCGGCAATGGTATTGAGAGAGCCCTGCAGTTTCTAGATGATTTTGAGGTACAGATGCTTTCAAACAGAAGGTCTGTGCCCCCAGCCGGGTTAAAGCAGGGTGGCGCTGCGGCGGCCGGCCGAAACTTACTGATCAGGGCTGGCAAAACAAGCCGCCTTGCCGGCACATTTTCAATTGAGGTGCAAAAGAATGATATTCTGAAAATCTACACTCCCGGCGGTGGTGGCTGGGGTCGGCCCAGAGAGGTTTCTTTGCAATGAAACTATCTTGACGAGTACCCTGCGTTGTTAAGGCTGTTTGGGTGAGCGAGCAGAGAGGTAGTGAATTCGAAATTAATTTCGGTGAGCACAATGCTTACAAGGTGGTGAAAATTAAGGGCGCCCTGAACATGTTTAATGCACCCACTTTCAGAAAACAGACTGAAGAGCTGCTGGCAGCACCTGCTTCGGTTATCGTTGATCTGCAGAAATGTGATTATGTAGACAGCTCGGGCATGGGCTCGCTGGTTACTCTGCACAAGCTGGCTATGAAAGAAAAGCAGCGCCTCTATCTGTTTAACCCGGTAGACCGGGTAAGAAGCACTTTTGAGCTGGTAAAAATTGATAAACTTTTCTCAATCATCAATGACTTCAGCGAACTCGATTGAGTTGCATTTCTCATGATTAACAGGCTTCTGGGTCACAAGTGGCATTGGCTGGCTCTTTTTGCCTTCTGGGGCTTTTATACTGTTATTCTGCAGCTTGACTATGAAGTAACCTACCAGACAGTCAATATTGATGAGCAAGTGAACTATGAGGTATTCAGGGCCGCTACAGAGTTGCCCTATAAACCCCTGTTGCCAGATCTTTTTGATGGCTGGTTGCTGCAGTTAAAGCAGGGCGGCTGGTTGAACAAAGCAGAGTTTTTATTTACCTTTGCCCTGCTTTTTATTTCTGTCTGCGGATACTATCTCTTCAGAAAAAAAGTTTTTCTTTTTGTCAGTCTCGTTTCACTGGCTGCGCTTTCATGCCTGCTGGCCCTGAGGCTTTCATGGGGCACCGATGAGTTCATGGTCAACATGCGTCATGTGGTCATGGTCAAAGAGTTTGGTTTTTTCTCAGTGAACCAGCATGAGATGCTAGAGGGCTCGGTGGCTACACTGCCATTTTTTCTGCTGGGTTTACTGGGCAGGCTGGGCCTTGATCTGCTTGAGACATCTTTGCTGGCCGGCACCCTGGGTAATGTGGGCCTTGTAGTACTTGTTTATGCTTTGGGCAAACGACTGCTGGCCGATGAGTGGCAGGGGTTGGCGCTGGCTGCCTTTATGGCGGTATTTCCCATGGTGGTTTTTCAGGGGGGCATGGGTTACATGGCCACGGTCTTTGCAGCCCTGTTGTTGGCCGCTGCCTTTTTCTTTTATTTCACAAAGTACCGCCGCACAGCCCTGATTCTTTTTGCTTTGTTAACCCTGGTTCGCACTGAAGGTATCTTATTTACATTTCTATTCTGGTTTTATGAGTTCAACCTGAGGCAGGGTGTGGTCATTCTAAAAGAAAACAGACTGCTGAAAAAAAGTCTGAGCATGGGCCTGTTGCTGGCTGCCCCTTTTCTGCTGATGACTGTTGTGCGTCTGCTGGCCTATGGCCAGTGGTTGCCTCTGCCAGTTTTATTCAAAAGCGGTGGGGGTGAGTGGTATTTTATCTTTCTGGGGTTGAAGCAGCTGGCCAGGGTTATTACAAATTACCAGTTATATCTTGTGTTTATGGTTATCTGGGTCTCAACCTTTTTAAAGAAACCATCAGATGACTTAAAAAAGCTGCTGCTGGTTTATGGGCTGGTAACAGTTTTCAGTGCAGCCTATCTGTCGGGTGGCGGAAACTGGTTACCGGTACACTGGGCCCGCTACTTAACGGGTTTTGTCGCGCTGTCATATGTCGTGGCTCTAGTACTGCTATTGCGGTTATTTGACAGCGAGATCTATCGCTGGGCCGCATTATTGCTTTTTCTACTGGTCAGCTATTCTGTGCCCATACCCGGCAACGCCTTCAGGGCTGCATGGTACCAGGCTCAGACTACTCCCCTGGGTTGGGGTCGTCTTGACAATTTAAAGATTCTAGGTGAGCACCTTGGCCAATCTCTACCAGAGCAGGCCATAATTGCCAGCCCTGAGATTGCCACAGTTATGCACTACGCAGAGCGCGACCTGCTCGATCTGGTTGGCATGACCAGCCCCATAATTGCTGCAAAAGAGCCGGAACCGTTTGTGGTCTTTGCCAGAGATAGCGAGCGCAATCTGGCTCTGAAAAAACGGGCACCCGAACTGATAAAGCAGAAAAAACCAGCGGTTATTCTACAATGGAAAATGTATTTCAGGCGGCAGAGTTTTACTGATGAGCTGCAAGAATTAAAACAAACGGTGTTTAATGGCCAGCGCCAGCGGGTCGCCTATTACCGGGTAGGCTCACCTGCAAAGAGTGAGGCCCTGGGTTATGGCCAGCTGGTATTGTTAACTCCGAACCGAATTTATACCTACCATTTGCGAAATGATCTGCTTGAAAAACACCGAGCCGCTTTGAGCTCGCTTGGCTTCGTATCAGAGGGGCGGCGTTCGATACGATTACCTATTGCGGGCCTTAAAAACCAGCTTGTTTCAGAAGAGTAAGTTGCCGCTGTAAGCCCTGATCATTTTTCAGAGTAAGGGCCCGCTCTAAGCTTTTCTGGGCCCCCCTGCAGAAAGACTTCTTGCCCCCCAGGCATAGATTGGCTTCAGCCCTGCCCAGCTCTTCATT
>CAZHLC010000160.1:0-7697 GCA_964532545.1 uncultured Leptospiraceae bacterium
AAAGCACAGGCTAAGAAGCTGAATGCCGAGCTTAAAGCTGCTAAATCAGCTGAAGCAAAAGCAAAGGCTAAGAAAAAAACAAAAGCCAAAAAGAAAAAAACTAAAACAAAAAAGAAAGCTACTAAAAGAAGAAGATAAACTTTAGATACAACTAAGCATAACCTCTGTGTTATGCTTATCTCTATATCTTCTTTTTCTTCAAATAGAAAGACAGGTATCAAAGGGAACTTACCTATCTTTGAAAAAAACACCCTCGGGGTGTTTTTTTTATGCCCAGGTAGAAAAAATGCGATGCCTAACCCCTTTTTCGGAGGTCTTTTCATTAACACAGCCTGGCTGCTGTTTTTGCACTGCATCGCATTCATTTTTTTGGATTTATTTGAACTTTTTCTTGTTGACCATCGCAAAAGCAATTGTATAATTCTAGCAGGTGATGGTATATCAGGCTCTACTAGCAGATTTTATGACACCCGGCCCCCGGGGTGATTGATTAGCGACTGATGCTTGCAGAAGCCGCTACTCTACTTGAAGACGCGGCCTTTGATCATCTGCTCGCGGTCACGACCGATGGATGCCTGGTAGGTATACTATGTAACAAGTTGTTACGCGATTTTGAGCTTACCATGGGGCTGTATAATCAGAATCTGCAGAGAGATGGCTACTCTGTTCTTGTAGGTGATATGATGACCAGAGACCCTATCACCATTTGCCCCCATCATAAACTGTTTCAGGCTGCCAATACCATGTTAGAACACAAGGTCAGCTCGCTGGTTGTTACAGAAGAGCAGCAAATTAAGGGTATTTTATCTTATACTGATATTCTGCAGAGTCTGACTACTTTTGCCGCCTATTGTAATCATTGCGCTGATAAAAGAATGTTATCTTTTAACAACTAAGAGAGTAGGTGGGTTTCGAGTACCCGCTGCGCTTTTTTCATATCACGCAGGTCACGTAAAATTGCATTCAGATCGGCGGTAATTTCTTCGCAACTCTGCATAAGAGGCGAGAGGGCCTTGGGTTCTTGTTCTTCTTTTTGTGGCTCTAAAGACACCTGAAGTTCCTGATTTATATTATCGGCGCCGCATTTTGCCCTTTAAATAAAGTTTTTTGGCCTGAAATCAGCATTTGCGGCCCATTCAAATTTTAATGACATCGCGACTACAATCTGTAGCATGGCCGCAACTTCTTTGAAGGAAATTCGACCATGGCTCTTGTAAAAAGCTCACAAGAAATTACTAATTCAACGATCGGCCCTAATTCGTATTTCACTGGTCGTTTCTTCATTAATGGCAGTCTGAAAATTGACGGCAAGTTTGAGGGCAAATCACTAAGCGCAGAGCAGCTCTATGTTGGTGTTTCTGGTAAAGTGAAAACAAACATATCTGCCAATTCAGTGATTGTTGAAGGTATCATCATTGGCAACATTACAGCCCGTAACCGGGTTATGCTTCTGCCCACAGCCAGAGTGCTGGGCGACATCAAAACTCCCGAGTTGATCATTCAGAATGGGGTGATTCTCGAAGGCCGCTGCATGATTGCCCATGACCTTAAAACTTCAGCCCGGGCATTTATCGATGGTGAGTACAGCAAAGATAATCTGCGCGAAGCGGTGCTGTTTCCGCCCCCGGGGCAGCGGGCCGTGGCCGAAAAGAAATCAGCCAGGTAATCGTTTCGTTTGGCACACTGGGTCGTTATATCGCAGGGCGATGTAGCAGGCATTGGCTGGCCCCTTCTTAAAAAAATCATAGCAACAGAAAAGCTTGATACCAGGCGCCTGGTGGTTGTGGGTGATAGCTACCAGTCTGAGAAAACATTCGTAAAAAAACATTTTCAAATCTATGCAGCAAAAGACTGGGCCTTATTAAACCAGCGAGGTGCCAGCGGCCCGGTATTTCTCAGCATAGCTGAAAAAAAGAAGTATCAACCCGGGCACCCCACCAGGTCTACGGCTCTGGGGGCCTATGAGGCCTTTGTGGCTGCCATCAGGGTGGTACAGCAATTGCCCAGCGCGTCACTGCTAACGCTGCCGGTTTCAAAAGAACAGATCATCAAAGCTGGTAAACGTTTTCAGGGCCATACAGAGGTGCTGGCCCAGAAGAGTGGTGGCCACTCTTTCATGTGTATGTACCACAAAAAGTTCAGTGTAGTGCTGCTGACTACCCACGTTGCACTCAGGCAGGTCAGTCGCCGACTCAAAAGGGTTGCCTATGATGAGTTGAGCAGGGCCTTAAAGAAGGCCCAGGGGCTGCTATGGTCAGATCAGCCCATTGCCTGGCTGGGCGTAAACCCCCATGCAGGTGAAGGGGGGCAGGTTGGTACTGATGAGCTCTGGTTAAAAGATAAATTGCAGGCCATGCGCCGCTCTGGTTTGAAAGTCGATGGTTTCTTCTCGGCAGACAGCTTTTTTAACGAACAGAATTTAAAAAAGTATGGTGCGGCCATTGTCGCCTACCACGACCAGGGGCTCATACCCTTTAAAACTCTGTATGGTTTTGAAGGAATCAACGTAACCCTGAACCTGCCCTTCTTAAGGGTTTCACCCGACCATGGGCCGGCCTATGAGCTTGCGGCAAAGTCTCAGGGTGATGATAAAAGTATTCTTTACAGTATTCGCTTTGCTGTACAATGGGGTAAGCGATGGAACTAGCAATCTTTCTGCCTGCCTTTCTATGGCTGCTGCTGATCTTTGCTCTATCTTTTCAGAGCAAGTACAGCCTGGCCTTTCGCATTCTGGCCGTGGTGGTGTTTGTAAGCTTTGTGCTTTTCTGGCATAAAGAGCTGTTTCATGTGCTGAGCCAGCTTGGTAATTTCAATGGCGAAACTCTGGTTAAGATGCTGCGCCAGGCATCTCATGGGGCATTTCTCGCTCTACTCTGGGTCTGGCCGGTAGTACTTACTGTGCTGCTCATTTCACGTGACAATCATACTGGCAGCACAGCCCTGCTGGTGCTCTCTATTTTCTCACTTATTGTGTGGGGTGGCTACCTATACTTCGGTTTTCACGATTTTAGCCAGTAGTGGCTCAAGCTTTTCAGCATTTACCAGTTTTATTTTTGCCTTGAAGGCAAAGTCTTTGGCTGTATTGGTGAAATCACCTGTATTAATAAATATACCAATATCACAGTTTGCTGATTCTACAAAGGTCTTTAGTTTTCTCAACTGGTCTTCGTTTACCAGGTCATAATTTCGTCTGACGAAAACGCCATAGGTGGTAGGGGGGCTCTGGCGGTCTTTGGCCCGCATTGTCACCCCACCATCAGAGGTTAAATCAGAGCGCATAACCGTGTAACCCATAGCTTCGACAATCTTCTCTGACGTATTGACAAACACGTCGGTTTTTGCTGTGACGAAATCTTTTACAAATTCGCTATCGGTGCCTTCGCCGAGTTCTTTAATACGGTCAGCCACATCTTTATAGTTGGGTTTGTGTTCTAGAATTCTTTCAAAAAGTTCTTTGGCTGAGCTGTTGCGCCCAAGGTGCTGGTAGATCAGCCCCGAATAATACTTACATAACCATTCGAGTTCGGGGTCTTCGTGGGCTGAGAGAGGTGCTGTGTCAGCTTTCTGGGCCCAGCCTTCTGCCTCGCCCATTTCTTCTTTTTCAAAGTAAATGTGGGCCAGACGATAGGCTGCGCTTTTCTGAAAGTTGGGGCTCTGGGTGGCCACCTCAAGTGATTCTATGGCCTCGTCGACGTGACCGTTCTTAATGGCCAGTTCACCCTTGATGTATTTGGCATCGACCAGTGTGGCATTGATATCGAGGGCCCGTGAAGAGAAGCCGGCTGCTTTGTTAAAATCTTCTTGTTTGAAATAAACTACAGCCAGCCAGATATAGGCATCGGTATTTTCTGAGTCAATATCGATAACCTTCTGCAGAAACTTGATCGTACGCTCAGAGTATTCTTTTTTTCGCAGTAGGTTTTCGGCAATGGCAAAGGGGTGCTCTGGCTTATCAGGTTCAAGGCGCATAAGAATCTGGTTCTGCTGAAAAAGAGATTCGTCATCACCACCTTTTTTAAAGATGTCTCGTAACAGGCGGTGCACGTTGATCTCGTCAAAATCTCTGAAGACTTCTTCAAAATCAGCGGGTTTACTGAAGTTGTTAAGCTGCAGGGCCTTACGAAATTCTGATATAGCCCGGGCTGTTTCACCAAGCTGCAGCGAGCAATTGCCCATAAGCCAGACCAGTGAGCCTGCCTTACTGTCTTTGATGCTGAGCTCTTCAAGGGCACTGCGGGCTGCCAGATAGTTCTGTTTGTTGTAGTGAAAGATGGCATCTTCTAGCTTATGGTCTTTAAAAAACTTTTTGTGCAGCCCCAGAGCAAAGATGAGCACGATGCCAATAATGACAATGATGGCAATGGTGGCGATCATGCAGCCACCTCTGGTTCTTCTTGAATGCGCATACGTTTAAAAATCAACAGGGTGAGATAGTACATGGGTATGCAGATTACCAGGGCTACCAGAATAAAGCCGGCAAAAATATGCAGAATAGACAGGCTGTATTCGGTAATCACTCTCTGAAATTCTGCCATGCTGTCGGCCATTTTTACAAAGCTGTCGCTGAAGCGGGCCCAGTCAAGGGCAGGCGCACCGGTAATAAACTCACCAATGCGTAGCATGGGGTATAACAGAAGAAAGTAAACCGGTACAGATACCCATGAACCTATGTTTAAAACCACCTGGTTCAGGCCAAAAACAAAACCCAGGCTTACGGCGATTACCGTCTGGGTGCCATAAACCGGAAATAAACCGCAGATAAAACCCACGGTAAATGCCATGGCCATTTTCGATGGGGTCAAACCGGTTTTCAACAGCTTCAACAGCGTCTCTTTGAGGCTGAACAGTTTAACTTTGACCCAGGCAAAAGCTTTCATTTTTTACTATTTTATCAATTTAACCAGGCCTGGCAAAACCTCGCCGGCCTTGCCCAACAGGGGCAGAAAATGTTCACTGGTCGGGGTTGATATTTCAATGTTGATTTCAATCACCCGGCCGCCGTTTTGCAATACCTGGCTGGCAAATGAAGCCGCCGGGTACACCGCGCCTGAAGTTCCTACAGCTATAATAAGATCACATGTTTTAAGAGCAGCAAATATATTTTCAAGCAGAGCGTTATCGAGGCTTTCACCAAACCAGACAACATTGGGGCGCAGCAGCCCATTACAGGCCGGGCAGGCGGGTTGACCAGAGCTGGTATCTATATCTTCAAAAACCTTGAAGCACTGGCTGCATTTGCTCTGAAAAATATTACCATGCATTTCTGAAACCTGCTGGTTACCCGCGAGTCGGTGAAAGCCATCAACGTTCTGGGTGATGACTTCAATATTAATCAACTGCTGCAGCTCAGTAATGGCGTGATGGGCAGCATTGGGTTTCTTCTCGCTGATGATGGTCTTGCGCCAGTTGTACCATTCCCAGACAAGTTCTGAATCCCGGGCAAAGGCCTGGGGGGTGGCCAGCTCTTCGGCGCGGTAATTCTTCCATAAGCCGTCTGCACCTCTGAAGGTGGGTATGCCACTTTCAGCAGAGATGCCGGCACCGGTTAGAAAAAGCGGTGAGGTGGCCTGTTTCAGCCAACCTGCCGCCAATGAAAGATCGTTCTGCACAAGGCAGTTTACCCCGAGATTTCAGGGCGAAAAGAAGATTACTGGTTTCGGGTTGACCGCCATGCTTCAGTTTCTACCACGGGGTATGGCAAAGCTGGCCAGGGTAAATGATAACAGCGAAGAGGCCCAGTGGGGCCGCCGTATTGCAGATTTGCTGCGGGCTGTACCCGAGACCATCTATGATTTTTTCTCATCATATTTTCGCCTTGAAATAGAGGGGGCTGAGCATGTGCCCCAGCAGGGGCGTGGGCTGATTGTGCCCAATCATTCAGATGCGCTGGGGCTCGATGCCTTTATGCTGCTGGGGGCCCTGCGCAAGGTATTGCAGGTGCAACCCTGGGCCATGGCTCATCGCTGGTGGTTTTCGAGTGATTTTCTCAATGCCATGTCACGTTCGTTTGATCTGTTTCCTGCTGATTTGAAAGAGGGCCTGGGCACCCTGAAAAAAGACCGGCTGATTGTGATTTTTCCCGAGGGTGAGCACGGTAACTTCAAGGTCTCATCAAACATGTATCGTCTGGTTGAATTTAACCCCGGCTTCGTGCCCCTGGCAATTATGCAGCGGGCACCGGTTATTCCCACAGTGATTATGGGCGCCGAAGAAGCTCACTTTAATCTCGGAACTACCGACATCTTCAAACAATGGGTCGGTGCTGACGTTCCCCTGCCTCTGAACATCATACCTTTCCCCTCAAAATGGAAAATTAAATTTCTTAAACCAATTGATTTTGCTAAATACAGCAAAAACGATATCAAAGACCCCCGCTTTGTAAAAGAGATTAACCAGAACATACGTTATCGCATTCAGCATGCTATAGATAAAGAGTTGAAAAAGCGCACCCTACTGTAAGGAAAGTTTCATGTCTGAAGAACTGAGAAAAGACCCCCGCCTGCGTAAAGCCGTTGATGGCCTGCAGTCGCTGCTTGATTTGCGGGTACGCGACATTATGCAGACAGAGGTTATCACCCTCGATGTAGATGACTTGCTGGCCACAGCGGCCCGTACTTTTATTGAGAATCGAATTAACGGGGTGGTGGTGATGAAAGGCGGCCGTGTGTATTCGGTGCTCAGCAGTTGGGATCTTCTGCACGAGAGCTACCTTGAGACTTTTTCAGAAAAGATGGATCATCTAAAGGCCCCCCTTGATGATATTATTGAAGACCCGAAATACGAAGCAGTTTCACCTTCAACCACTCTGGCCAATGCGGTTTCGGTTATTGCCCGTACCAACTACCGCACATTGCCCGTAACTGACAACGGTGAGCTCGTTGGTCTAATTTCTATTATGGATATTATAAAAACCTATGACAGGCTGATTCTAACATGAGTACAGATTTACCTTCATATATTCCCGAGCTGGTCAGCGAAGAAGATATCAGGGCCAAGGTGAAAGAAATGGGTAAGCAGATTTCTGATGATTACCGCAACCGGGCGCCTCTGCGTATCATTGGCGCCCTCAAGGGCTGTTTTGTTTATATGGCAGATCTGCTGCGGGCCATTGATATACCTACCAAGGTCGACTTTATGGAAGTGTCAAGCTATGGCGATGCTATGCAGTCTTCAGGCAATGTAAAGATTATCAAAGACCTTACTCATAACATCGAGGGCGAGCATGTTCTGGTGGCCGAAGATATTATCGATACCGGTCTGACCCTGAACCACGTTATCGACATGTTATGGACACGTCACCCAGCCTCGCTGGCCATTACGGCTCTGTTGGTGAAGCCTACCAAGCAGAAACTGAAACACCCCATAAAATATTCAGGCTTTGAAATACCCGATGAGTTTGTGGTTGGCTATGGCCTCGACTACAGCGGTTATATGCGTAATCTGCCCTATATTGGCAAGATTACCGACACTGCCCAGCTGACTCTGTTTGACGATCTTGAAAAGGCGGCCCTCGAAAGAGAATGAACCGTCTGTTGATTTTAAACCGGGGTGAAATTGCCTGCCGCATAATTCGCAGCGCGCAGCAGTTGAATCTGACCTGCATCGCGGTCTATGAAGCTGCAGAAAAAGATGCCATGCATGTGCAGCTGGCCGACGAAGCCTGCGAGTTAAAGAGCGGTTATCTCGACATTGAAGCC
>CAZHLC010000161.1:0-1899 GCA_964532545.1 uncultured Leptospiraceae bacterium
TTTTTTCTGCTGCGGGGCCTGATTCGCGAATCTGGCCATTGGGCAGACTTTATTCCCCATCTTGAAAAAGGTTTCAAAAAGTGTCGCGTCACAGCTATGGATATACCGGGCTGCGGAGTTTTCTATCGCGAGAAAACTCCGACTTCTATCGAGGGCATTGTACAGAAAACCCGTGAGCATTATCAGGCCCAGCTGCAACCTGCAAAAAAAGAGATTAAGGTACTCGTTGCCATCTCTCTGGGGGGAATGATTGCCGCCAAATGGTCTCAATTGTTCAGTCAAGACTTCGACCGCATTGTGATCATGAACTCAAGTTTTCGTGGTTTCAGCCCGGTACATCGCCGTCTGATGGTTGGCAATATTCCCATGCTGTTATTCAACGGTCTACGACCCAGCATTGACATTAAAGAAAGAGAAATTATCAAACTGGTTTCGAACAGGCCTGAGAAATACCCCCGCACCCACAAAATGTGGACGGATATTCAATACCAGCGCCCGGTTTCAAGGGGTAACTCGCTGCGCCAATTGTTCGCGGCAACAAAATTCAGAGCCCCGCGCAGCCGCCCCCGGGTACCAGTGCTGCTGCTCAGTGGCGAGGGCGATCGCATGGTTTCACCCCAGTGTACTCTTGATATTGAAAAGTTCTGGCATGTACCACACCGACCACACCCCTCGGCTGGTCACGCTCTTGCTCTCGATGAGCCTGAATGGTGCGTCAAACAGATTGGCAACTGGCTGAAAATTCTTAAAACAAAAAAATAACTCAGGTAACGTTAGAGCGAAGCAGCAGATAGTCGAGTACAGCCGGCGCCCATTTACTGAGAAACAGGCCGGTACGCTCTTTAAAGCCTGCTGGGTAAATGTCACGCTTGCGCATCACAAGGGCATTCAATATTTTCTGAGCAACCAGATCGGGTGATAGGCCACCGGCCTGGCCGGCATCAAGCTTACCATGTTTGGCCCCCGATGCAGTCACAGCATTTCTTGAGATTTCAGTTTTCACATAGCCGGGGCTGACGGTTAAAAAATGAATGTCTTCTTCAGGGTGCTCAAGCCTTACACTGTTCATAAACCCCTGCAGGGCGTGTTTGCTGGCCGCATAGCCTGAGCGGGTCTGTGTCGAATAATGCCCCTGCATGCTTGAGACGGCCACAAAGTGGCCGTGTGAAATATAACGAATGGCGTGTTTGTACATATACAAGACTGAATAAAAATTCACGTCAAACAAGTCTTGAAAAATCTTCACCCCGGTTTCACGGGCGAGGGCCCTCATTGAAACACCGGCGTTATTGATAATTCCGTCGAGGCGGTGCAGCTTGCGATGGGCTTTTTCTACGGTTTTTTTGCAGTCGTTCTCACGGGTAACATCGCCGGGGCATAAAAGAAGGTTATTGCCCCCGTACTCTTCGGCAATGGCCGCCAATTTTGTTTTATTGCGGGCCATGGCCGCAACCGTAGCCCCATGCTGTAGCAAAGAAACAGTTAGAGAACGGCCTATGCCAGAACTGGCGCCGGTAACTATAAATGTTTTACCCTTAAAAAAATCATCCATAATGCTAAAAGCATGATGGTCACAGGGCGTAAATCACTGTATCTGGGCCAACCTGCCAGAAGGCAGAGCTTGCTTCAAAGACCCCGGCCCTGCTCTAACCAGTAATTAAAAATTCGATTCATGTCGTCATATTGAGAAGTGAAACGCCAGTCTTTGGCCTGGGTAAGATTAGGGTCAAGCCACAACACCTCTTCTATCTCACTGAAACCCAGAAATGGCACTGGTGCCCGCAAGCTTACAGGTTGTTTCAATGCATAACAGCGAAACAGATAGAAATTACCCTTGCCAAAGGTGCCCAGAAGCTGGCCGACCCTGACCTCAAGCCCTGCTTCTTCATAGGTTTCGCG
>CAZHLC010000161.1:1999-7662 GCA_964532545.1 uncultured Leptospiraceae bacterium
TGCCCAGAAGCTGGCCGACCCTGACCTCAAGCCCTGCTTCTTCATAGGTTTCGCGGGCTGCAGTACAGGGGGCAGTCTCATGGTCTTCATTGCCACCCCCAGGGGGGCCCAGCTTTCCGCTGATAAAGTCACGCACCAAGAGCATTTTGTCGTTTTCTATCACCAGGCAGCCAGCGTTACCCTGCATATCATAGTGAAACCCCTTCGTGAGTCCACATTGAGTCATTGGCCCGTTTTCATTGCAGGCTGCGAAGATGAACAAAATAATAACCACGATTAAATGTTTCATGATTATCTTTTCAATACCACCTTATCGATATCTAAAAAACTTGCGATGAACAGGCCAATCATCAAATAAGGAAAAATTCCTATAGTTGCCGAAAATGCCACTGCTGTTGCCCCGTGAAAAATAAGCGCAACCCCAAACAGGGCATAACGCGCCAGCCTTGAAGCAGTGTGCATGCAGAACAGCGCGATTAAAAGTACTTCAACTGCCAATGCTGTGCCCTGCAAGAAATCAATTTTCGGCAGGGTTATCTTGGTAACAACCGCATAGAGGTATACGATAAGCAGCATGGCCTTGATCAGAGTTTTGAATAACGGCTCGGCTCGACCTTTCTCAAACAAAGGCGAATAGTTGGGCAACAGCCCTAACAGCGCCAGCCAGAACTCAAGCTGGTAATGATGGTTTTTTACCACATAGTAATTTTCGTTATAGTAGAAAAAAGTAACCAGCACTACCATGTATTTCATGATGTTAGGGGCGAGCCCGGCAGCACAAAGCAGTGTAAAAAATAAACGCGCTGCAAGCAGGTAACGTATATCGATATCAGCAGCCAGCCATTCGATCAATGGTAACCGTAGAGCCTGACTGTTGTACTCGGCCAGAATTGTGGGTTCAAGCAGGTGAAAGGCTGCCTCTGCGGCGAAGCAGCCATAGAGCAAAATTCGATAATAGAGAATATTGCTGGTGTTCTGTTCAAAAAGAACCGGTAGAGATGCTGTTTTCTTCACTGCCATTTTATTAGAATATCATTGAGGTATTTTTTCACCAGCTTGTCTTCAGGGCCGGCGAATGAATTTTGTGCAGCCCGGGCTGAACCAAAATCTTTATATATCCAGCTGTTCTCAGTAATAGATGAATACTTTACTTGGCACAGATTTACATCAGGCCTGACTAACAGGCCTGCCCGGCCAGAAACCCCATGCAGACAACTGGCATATGCGGTAATCACAGATTCTTTCTGACATAACTTATTCGCTACACGATGAATCAAATACGGATCACAGTTGATTTGCCGTATGGCCCTTGGTGTGAGCTTTTTCAGATGCCAAATGGGCTCTTTGCGCCCGTTAAAAAAAACCAGCTTGAAGGGCAAGTGAACTGATGACATCATGCGCCACGAAAAATCAGCCGACTGTTTAGACCAGTTTACGTCACCGACAGCGACAAACTGCCTTAGTGGCAGTAGAAAATGAAACAGAACGAAAAGAATGGCTAGTAGCCTGGCAGAACGGCTCAAGCTTAACCCAGAATCGACATTACTTTGTTTATAATCTGCTCTGGCGTAAATGGTTTTCTGATATACCCTGAAATACCCAGCTTCTTGGCAGTAACCACATCATCTGCCTGGTCTCTGGCGGTCACCATTACCACCTTCAAGTTGGCCAGTTTATCATCAGATCTGATATGCTTTAAAACCTCAAGACCATCAACATGGGGCATCATTATATCAAGCAGAACAAGGTCAAAAGCGTTATCAGCTGCGAGGGTGGCCAGAGCTTCGCGGCCATCGTGAGCAAATGACAGGTCTATGCCTGAGTCTTGAAAGCAGGCTGAGATGAGCTCAACATTATGTTCATCGTCTTCAACAATCAGTAACTTCTTCGCCATAAGCGTTTACTTATTCGTTAATTTTTTGATTTTAAATTCAGCTACAATCAGCCTGTCTATTACAGTTTTCAGAAGATCAAAAAGAAATTCTGGGTTTTGCCTGGCGACTTGAATAAAAATCGTTTTATCGAGGCGGGCAATCTGCGCCTCATCAGAAACGACAATTGCAGTGGCAGTGCGGGCAATGTTTTTTATCAGGGCGATTTCACCAAAAAAGTCACCTTCTTTAATTTCGTTAACCTTCAGCTTCGAAGTTGTATAGTCTGCATAGATGTCAACCTGGCCATGAATCAGAAAGTACATGGTACCATCGGCGGCTTCGCCTTCAGTAAAGATTACTGAACCCTTCTTTAAAGTCTGGGTAGAAAGTGAATGTAGATACTTTGAAATATCCATCTGTAGATGCCATTTGCCTGAAGCTGACTATCTGTCAAATCAATAGTATTTTCTGATTGACCAGCATTCAATGGTATTCTGCCCTACATGTAATGCGAGTACTTTTGTTGCTTATACCCCTGCTCTTTCTAAGCTATTGCTCACGGGGGCTGGTTTTTGCAGGGGGCTTTCAGGGTGGCACCTATTCACAAATTGGTGAGAATCTGTCATCGCTTGAAGTCTATGACATTAAAACCCAGAACACTGAGGGTAGCCGGGCAAACATAAATCTGATCGATGGCCAACAGGCAGATCTTGGTATGTGCCAGCTTGATGTTTTTAACGAATTTTTCTTTTCGAACCAGAACCGTGCAAGCCGGGTTCTAATTGCAGTTTACTACGAA
Organism: uncultured Leptospiraceae bacterium; assembly: GCA_964532545.1. Classification (GTDB taxonomy): domain Bacteria; phylum Spirochaetota; class Leptospiria; order Turneriellales; family CAZHLC01; genus CAZHLC01. The sequence goes on from CAZHLC010000161.1 coordinate 4,673, forward strand.
GAAGTTCATTTCATAGCCAATAAAAAAATTCAGAAGATAGACCAGCTTGCTGGTAAAAAAGTCGCAGTGGGTACGGCCAGCTCAGGCACTTCATCGACGGCCCGCCTTGTGATCGGCGCTCTCGAAATAAAGAATGTCACTTATATTAATAAACCGGTAAAAGAGGCAATGCAAGACCTACTGGCCCAGAAAGTTGATGCCATGGTTATCGTGGCCGGTGCCCCCATCAACCTGCTGAACCAGACAAGCAGAAACAACTTGCACCTGCTCAGCCTCAGCGAAAAGCAGCTTTCGAAACTGACCTCGGGGCCCCTCATGTATAGAAAGGCCCGGCTAAACCGTAACCAGTACTTCTGGCTTGATAATACTGTAAGCACCATTGCTGTTGACTCTGTTTTGCTTGCTAATAAAAACCTTGAAGCGAACGTTGTAAACAATCTGCTCTCAGAAGTTTTCAAAAACCAGAATGAACTTGCAAGGCGACACAACAAATGGAAGCAACTTGATATTATGCGTACCAAACGACTGTTATCTCGAAACCGGGAGTTTTTTCATCAGGCAATAGTAAAAAGCTTCAAGGGTAATAGCGAATAAGATAAATATAGACAAAACTGCATTCATTCAGATGATGGGTTTATGCACATACCCGCCCTGCAACCAGGCTGCCCCTGGTATAAACTTTCAAGCCTGGGTCTGCCCAATGTCAAATGGTGCGAAGCAACCCGCTGCAGCTGGATAACTGAGCCGGCTAATACATGATCTAATCTTGCCTATATTATTGCCGGCATCATTATCTTCATGATGCTCAAGCCTGAGAATCGTAAGACCAGTAAATGGTTTGGCGCAACTCTGATCTTTGTGGGTTTTTCGTCATTTGTTTATCATATGTCTTATACCTTTGTTTTTCAGGTTTTAGACTTTATTGCCATGTATGTGCTTACAGTGCTTATGATCGTGATTAATATCAAACGTATCAGCAAAATAACCGACCGGCAGATGTTTCAAGTTTTCAATCTTGCTGTAGCCTTTTTCACCATAGTCACTGTTGTTTTTTACTATGCAAAGGTTCCTATTCAGAGCCTGGTACTGATACTCTCTATAACCATCGCCTCAACAGAAGTTTACATTCGTTTTAAACTGAAACAGCGACCGAAGTATCTATACTACTGGCTGGGCCTGTTTTTTATTCTGGCCGCGGCCACGTTCTCGGCCCTCGATGCCAGTAGAATTCTGTGCTTTCCTTATCATCCGTACATTCAGGGGCATGCAATCTGGCATGTACTCGCCACTGTGAGTCTCTATTTTATTTTCTTATTCTACCGCCAATTTGAGGAGCAAAAGGTCATATGATTCGTTTTACTCTTATTGCCCTGCTTGCCATTACCGCGCTGCAGGCCAAAACAATTGATTGCTATGTTAACAAGAGCAAGGCCTGTGTTGAAGCAGCTGCAAACAAACTGCCGGCCAGCCCTGCTGCATATCTGGCCCTGCGTAATAGAATTGGTAAAACCCCCCAGGGCGGGGCGACTCTGTTTATCTATGCCTTAATGCAGCGCCAGTTTAATCAAGACCTGAGTTACAAGCTGCTGGTACTGGCCCGCCATGAAGGTGCGCTGAGTAAATCTGGTTCAAAACTCAACTATAAGGGCTACAGTCTGCCACGCAGTGACTTTTACCTGTTGAGACAGGCAGACAAATATCCCCATTGTATCAGAAGTTATGCCCGGGGCTCAAGCCCAGCGAACAACTACACTCTCAATAAAGGCAGTGTTGGCCTGAACTTCAGAAATCAAACCCGCTACGTGGGCGATATAAAAAAGGGTAAATACAAAGTGTTTGTGTGCTCAACAGGCACTTCAACCTGTCGGCCCCTGTCGCTGGTTCGTAATAAAAAAGGTTTCTGGAAAGTGAAAGAATTCTCTTCGGTGGTTGTGGGTTGCCGTAAACCCACCAAAAGTGACAGCAGCCACGATGCGGCTGATGACCTTTAACTGAGTTTATATTTTTTCTTGAGATGTATATACAAGGGGTGATTGCGAATTGCCTCTAAGTGGGCATCTGCTGCAATCATCTGCTTCTCTGCGAAGCCCAGTTCAAGGGCCCGTTGCAGGTGTTTTAAAGAACGTTCGACTTCTTTTTTAAGCGCATAAAGACAGGCGAGATTATAATGCAGCTCAGGGTCATCGCTGATTGTATCTTTGATCAGCTCAAGATCTCGTTCGGCCAGACGCAGATGCCGGTAATTCAGAAAAACAATGGCCCGGTTTAAATAGGCATTAGCATACTCTCGATCGAGCTTAATGGCTTTGTTATAGGCCATAATGCAGTGCTTTTTGTCACCCTGGGCTGCCAGGGCAATACCAAGATTAAAAAAAACAGGGGGATACACTGGCGTTGAATCATTGGCACGTATGAGCGTTTTAATGGCCTTTTCGGGCTCATTGGCATGAATATAGCAGTGCGCAAGGTCAATCAGACAATGGCCAAACCCTGGGTTAATCTCAAGGGCTTCGTTGAATTTATTGACAGCCTCACCCACCTTTTTCTTTTTCGCTTTACCAAGCCCCTGCTGCCATAACTTCAGAGCATCAGCGGCACCCCGGCTGACCAATTGCTTTTTTATTGCGCTTTGCAGGGGCCACTCTTTAAAAGACTTACCATCGTAATCAATGGCGTTCATATCAACACCCGCGGCCAGCAGGCGGCCCAGATGCTCAGGTTGCACATAGAGCAGTGCTGTGCGGCCCTCTCTATCGCGAATATTTACACTAATATTATTATGCTCATAGGCCAGCAGAACATCGGCAGAACCATTCTGCAGGCAGTAATGCAGGGCAGCCAGGCCCTCATGATCAAGATGGTAGGCATCGACCTCTGCCTTTATAAGAAGATCAGCCGCATCAAATGATGCCGCATAGAAAAGTACCGTTCGATCAAACGAATCGAGATGTTCTTTATTCAGTCCGGCAATCAGAGCCTTAAGCGTGGGC
>CAZHLC010000162.1:0-7642 GCA_964532545.1 uncultured Leptospiraceae bacterium
TGATGGTTTTGGCATAATCGACATAAAACTGCATAACGTCTCGTGATGACAGCAGCAGCTCGATAATGTCTTTGCCCTTCGTGTACTGGTTGGCAAATTTTTCAGTAAAGGCACTGGCCTTGCCCACATATTCTTTCACCCCGGGGGCGTCGAGGCGGCCCGAGATTACCAAATAGAGGTAGTCGAGATCGGCAAAGGTCATTTTCTTGAGACCGCCAATACATTTGGTTTCATCGGCGTTATAGGCCAGGCAGATGTCGCGGCTGCGCTCTGCCTTAAGCTCTTTGTTCAGGGCAAAGCCCCGCTCATACCCGGTTTTTTTCAGGGCCGGGTAACCACTGAAATTGCCAATGATGCTGCCCACATTGTCGAACAATCGTGGTGAATAATAGACCTGGCGCTTGCTGCCACTGCTACTGTAGTTGAATTTTCCGGGGGTAACGCCGGCATTGAGGGCCTCTCTTTGAGCAGCTTCATCAAGCGCATCGAGATAGCTGTCGTCGCTGTTGGTAAAAAGCAGAATGTCGCCCAGTCTGAAAACCTGGCCAATAATGCTCTTGTTATTGCCCGATTGAATGGTGATGGTTTTTTCTGAAAAACCGCCGCGGTAGAAGCTCAGCTCTACCTTGCTACCGTTTTTGATTGCCTCAGCCTCTACAAAGACCTTAAAAAGACCTGCGGCATTGGTTGTGTTAATGCCTGGCACCTCGGCTACTTCAATATCAACGCCATCAAGGGGCAGGCTGCCATCTTCACCGGCCTCGGCCTTTTTCTTGGCAGCATCTTTCTTTGCTTCATCATAATTTTTTTTGGCTTCATCGCGGGCCTTCTTGGCCTCGCTATAGGCCTTGCGCGCCCAGCTGCGGCAGCCGCCAATGTCATCGCCGGGTGCCAGGGGGCCCTCGTTTTCACAGATTTGGCGTAGGCGGGGCTTGGTGCCCATGCGGTTTTCATAGGCGAAGAAATAGAGCAGCCAGGCCTTGCCCTTTTGATCTTGATACTCGGCTAAGAATTTATTAGCCTCAAGGTCAAAGCTCTGGGTCATTACCCGGCCCTCAACCCAGATGCCAGCTTTGAATTCTACCCTGGCTGGTTCGGCGGCAAGGGCTGCGGTATAGTAGAATCTTTTGCTTTCTAGGGTCAGGTTACCCCGGGTTGCGCCTGCTGTTTTAGGAACCAGCTCAACGATGTATTGTTTGCCAGCTTTCAGTTTGGGCGAGCTGTAAACCACCTCAGAGCCAAACAGGCTAGATTGGCGCTCTAGTTGATGACTCTCACCCTCGCCCATGATTCTGGTCTTTTCTGGGTCGAGCTTAACTTCTTCAACACGACCATCGATTTTAATATAGGGTATGATCTTATAGCTGACTTCGTCTTTATTGATAACAATCTGCTTTGAAATCTTGGGTTCATTGCCAAAGTTAATTTCTTCAGGGCCGTAGCTGTAGTCGTTCTCTGAGATTTCAAGCCGGTATTTTTTATGGCAGGGAACATCAAGAAAGTTGGCCCGCCCGCCATTACGGGTGGTGAGATTCACTTCGGTGGCCCTCTTGTTTTCGTTGCCGGGCTCTACCGAAGTAAACTGTATATCAATACCATCTTTACCCTTTCTCTCTTTATTTTTCTCGGTGAAAAGAGTCGTTTCAAGGGTGCACAGCTTCTGCCAGTCGGCAAATGGCACGACCACTGGGTTCTGTTGGGTAAAGGCCACAGGCCCAGAAGAACCTTCACCTTCGATCGTCAGACCACCACTCGCTATTTTGCGAAATATCACATCGGCATTCTCGTTTAAAACATATTTGCCCAAGACCAGCTGCTTGATGGTAAAGCTGACCGGCTGCTCTTTCTCTGAAATACCAAAATTGCCGTCGCAGCCAAACAGGGTATGATTCTTGTTAAGTGCCCGGCAAGACAGCTTCTGGCCGGCATACCTCACCTCTTGCAAATCAAAGACCTCGTCTTCAATCTGGTTGTTCTGATTGTCAGCCAGTCTGAAATAAAGGGTGCCTGGCAGCTTCTCGCGGGTCATAACGGCATCGACCACAAAATCGCGGGCGTCGTTCTCTTGAATCAGTCGCCGCTTGTGGGTGAAACTGACCTTTACCCGATGGGGCTGATAACTGAAACCCTCAGAATCTTTGCCCCCAGAAACAACCAGGGTGTAATTGCCAGGTTTGACATTTTCTATACGAAATTTTCCATCGTCGTCAGTGGGCTGCCGCGTTTTCTCAATGCACACGCCTTCTTGGTCGCGCAGGCATACTTCAATACCCTCTAGCCCTTTTTCCTCAACGTCGGTAATCAGACCCCGCACTTGCACTGGCCGCCCATAGTAGTAGCTGGCCTTAAAAGCTGAATCGAAACGAACCAGTTTGGCAATGGCCTGCTTATCGCCTTTGGCGGTGGCCTTAAGCAGCTTTGCAGTGTCTTCAAGCTTACGCAATACCACGGTATGCTCGGCAGTGTAACTTGACGGTCGCCCGTCGGCAGACTTCAGCTTAAAAAGATAGTGCCCTGGTTTCTGGTTTTCGACTTTAAGATCGCCCTTGAAATTCTTATCAAGGGTGAACTTTTTATATGTCTTTGAAGAGTATTTATCAGTTTCTTGCTTCTTGTAGAAGAGCTCGACTTTGGCCTGCCTAATTGGCTCATCTTTGTTTTTATCGTCGATAATTTTCAGGTTGATATCACGGGTTTTACGCAGCTTGATTTTTTTAACCAGAGTTTTACCGGTATCGAATGTATAGGGTTCGCTTGATTGGGCAAAAGTCTGCCCTGGCCCGCCCAGCAAAATCGAAACAACCAGAATATAGAGTACCGAATCTCGCCAGGTACCAATTGGTGAGGCAAATAGAGTTGTCATTTACCCACCTCTACAACGACTGTTTCTTCATAAAAAACCTGAAGTTTGAATTTCTTTTCTTTAATAGACTTTGCCGCATCTAAGGGCAAATTCTTCGGCGAGAGTTTTATTGACCACTTCAGTTCTTTATCAACTGCCGTCGGGGCAATACTGGCTAAACCCAGTTCTCGCTCGCCCATTACAAACTTGATTTTCAGCTTTTCATAGAACTTTGACCCAAGGTTGACTCGAGCCCAATTGTCTTCAAACTCAAGAATGCCGGTGACCACAACCTCGCCTGGTATTTTAAAATCAGGAACATAAACCTCACCGGTATCGATCTTCAGTTCTTCAGCGATCAGGCTATTGCTGCCAATGGCGCAAGTTACTGTTGCCACAAGAAGAAGGCGGCATGCGGGTGTTATTGCCCTATGCAAGAAACCAGTGACTGCCCTTGCCAGAGCGCTAATGGCTCGGCTTCGATACACCCATGATAATATTGCTCTCAATCGATATGCGTGGTTACTCAGCCAGCGGAATCTACTAACCCCCATGGGCTGAGTGCCAGGCCGCAGGCCGGGCGTATCGAAGCCCAAACGATGCCCCCTAGCCTGAGTGCAGAGTCGAAGGCTCGGTGTATCAGAGGTTGCTGCCTGAGTGTTGCCAATAAAAAAATTGGAGGCAGCTAAACATTTTGGGCAACGTATCGAAGGCAGCAACATAACTCTCATTTTCCTACCAACTTAATTTCTTTCTTACCATCAGTCAGTACTAGCCGCACTTCTTTGCGACGAATGCGTAGTATCTTATCGGGGGTTAGATCGTTCAGCTGGTTGGCGCCGAGGCGAAGTTCCCATTTTGCGGTGTATTTGTCTTCAGCAAAGACGTCAGCATAGCCCAGGCTGACGTCATCGAGCATAATGCGCAGGGTCATGGCGTCGAGTTCTTGCTGGCTTACGCCCATTTCATCCCACTCATTTTGAAACTTGAGGCGGCCGGTGATTACTATGGCCGAGGGCAAGTCAGATACAGAGTCGGCCACCCCCTTGATGGGTACATCATCGAGGGCATTGCCAGACTGTTCTTTTTTTGCCCAGCCACCGAAGTTGCCGGCCCCAAGGTCGGGTAGTTTCAGATTGATATCAATGGCCCCGCTGGCCGTGGTGCTCGACGCGTCGCCGTCAGGATAGATCCACCCTCTTCTGAACATATTTGTGTCTATCTTTAAGGGTGGCAGCTTTGCTACCAGGCCCCTGGCTTTGTCGGCCAGCGGGCTCACCTGCTTTTTGGCATAGTCACCCAGCTCGCCCAGGGTGTCGCCGGCCACTTCGTTGAGCACTGCTGCGGTATCTAGCTTAACGGTGGTTTGCTGTTTGAAGCCATTAGCAATGTAGGCCGGCTTATTGCCAACCGACATGGTAAACGAGACATTGTAGCAGAACTTGAAAAACTTGGCGATCTTGACGCAGGCCGAAGCACCTACAGTACCGGCCATATACATGTCGTCACGGCCCACGCCGCCCTCGCCGCCTGAGAGCTCCATATATGTGAGAAACGAAACGATTACGACTGCAAAGTCAATGGTGACTTCGAGATTGTTGCGAAAACCGCCGACCGCGGGCTGGCCCACATGCACCCAGGTTTCGCCAGTTACTCTGACAAATGCTACACCTACAGTAACACCTACCCCCATGCCAACATACATAAGACTACCGTTTATCGTTGGTGGCACATCGCCAGCTGTACCATGGTAGGCAAAACCTTTATCCATGCCATGGCCCACCGCCACCCCCACCCAGACCGGCACCAAAATAGGCCCAACAGGTATCGTTGCTGTGATATAAAGACCAGCGCCCCAGATATTTGCCTTACCAGAAACCAGCATGTTGCCCTTCGCACCGCCTTGAAAGCCACCTCGATTGATAATCGCACCACAGACCATTTCAAATTTTAGCTGTTCAATATCTGTGGTTGATTTACAGCCCGGTAGTTTGGGCATGTCTAAACCTTCAATAATCGAATTAGCAGCCTTCATGCCAAGATCTTTACCGGCCTGCATTAGCCCCTGGGTGGCCCCCTTCATGATCACCTTGGCATTAGGCTTCTTGATCATATCAACATAAGAGGCCATGGCCTTAACTCGCACCATGGCCTGCATTACGGCCGGGCTTTGAATGCCGCTGCTTAGCTTATCTTTTAGTTGAGCCTTCAGTGCAGCCGTTGGGTTTAAACCATCGCGCCCGCCAAAGCTGAGGGGGCCCGGGCCCTTGAGGCGGCCTATGGCATAGTCAAGCGAACGAAACCTGCGCTGCAGGCGCTCATTAGTATCATATGCATTGCGCCCACCACTGCCTGATTTGGGAGTATACGTAGTCTGCTCGCCCCTGAACTCGACCACCAGAATATTACCCCGCTGTTTCACCTCGCCCTGAATATTATCGATCATGGCCATGCCGGCCGGTATAATCACCCCTTCGCTAATGGGCAACTTATAGCGCCCCTGCCGCAGCAGAATATCGACCTTGGTAGTTGATACGTTGGCGCTATTAACAACCCCCAACCCGGTAAAGGCCTTATCTTTGTATTCTACAACCCCATAGAGCTTTAGCCAGCTCTGGTTTACATCGATCAGAAAATCAGAAGCGCTTTCTTTACCTTTCTCATCAATACGAAAAACCCCTTCTTTGGCCCCAACAGTGGGTATACCAAAGTCAATGTTTCCTAAAATATCGAGAGTATGCTGCTTCAGCATCTTGCCTGCTACCTTAGTTTCTTTTTCTCTGAACTGCAGGTCTTTGATACGTACATCGAAGCCGGTGAACTTGAACTCTTTATCGATGGGCAAATCTTCGTTGTAAACTTTGAGCTCATACCTATCGCGGTCTTTAAGCTTTTCAATATACATTTTTTTAATGCGCAGCCCCTGTATCACCCGCAGGTTAAACATGTTTTCATACAGAACCAGCTCAACCTGGGTCTGCTTGTTCTTGCCCTTGCCCATGACTTTTTCGTGAAATTCACCCCGCTCAACCTGCACGCTGCCGCCAAAAAGACGGTAATTAAATTGGCGTATTTCAGAAGAGCGCACCACACCACCCGAGTCGACCAGGGCATTATCTATTTTCAGGTTCTTTTTAAAGGGGCTCTTCAACTCAAGATCGCCACCAAAGCGAACCCCATCGGCACTGGTGAAGGTGCCGTGGAAGAAGATCATCTTCCACCCTTTGTAGGTTGTTCTCAGAGGGGCCGGCAACTTAACTTCTGATCTGATTAAATCATAACGCTGGCGACCATCAAGCACGGCTCGCTCGAAATTGAATGTTTTGTCTATGGCCTGTAGTTTTATCTGGCCAGCAGCAAACAGGCGGGGGGAAAATCAATACTGAGATTACGTAAATGCCCTTTGTAGCCAGCCAGATTGATTTCTTTTTTGCGATCGAAAAATAATTCAACCACCGCCATCTGGGCCCGCTGATCGCCGAAGATTTGAATGGGTGTTTTCGAGTTTACCTTCGATAGCCCAATCAGTTCGGGAACCCCATCAGATAAATCAAGCTCGACCTGGCCAGATACGTAGGCTAACTGGCTGCTGCGGTTATAGTTGAGCTCAACCGGTTTAAGCTTACCCTCAATCGAGGTATAGGCAAAGTTCCAGTTGCTGGCCAGGGGTATGGCTCTGGTAATGGTTAACTCTGGCAGCCGCCTGACAATATCTCGCTGAAAGTCGGCCACGCTGAAGTTTTCAAGCTCTTGCATTTGATCAGAATAGAGACTGTTAACTGTAAGATCTTCAGGCACAGAGCGGGCCGTGGCCGGTGGCAGAAAACGCAGGGTTTTTTCACGAACATTATAGTCATTTAAATCTGCAGGCATCATGCGCCGATACTGGGGCTCGATCATCATACCCAGAGTCTCTGCATCAGAGCGGCTAATGTGCTGCACATACTTGCTTTTAAAGGCAATGCCCTGCCAGCTTCGTTCAAACTCGACTTCTTTAATACCAACAAGATCAATGCCCTTGATGTCGGTAAGCACTGCATGGCCCGGGTTTATTCGACGCCCCAGAAACACTTTAGCACCCTGACTTTGTAGTTCGCTGCGCTCAGCAGCAGACAGGCCGGCTACCGTCAGCCCAGAGATTTGGCTGGTAATGGCAGAGGTTTCGCTCAAAGATTTGATTAGATTTGGTACATCTTCATAATCAGGGGCATTCAGCTGGCGCTTCTGGGCCAACCACTTGTCATTGAGAATAAGATCTTTATCACCCTGTTTGAGCAGCGAAGCCAGGGCAATGCGCCCTTCGGCATTAAAGAGGCGACTGTATTCGGGGGGCAGCAGCGTATTTACATTAAAATTAGGTTCAAGATAGCGCCAATACTGGCTATCAAGGGCCCGCTTTACATTAAAGGTTACCGGCTGGTTACCCTTGCCAATGAGATCGAGTTCTTTGCGCCCCAGGGCCGCATTTTCAATAGTTATGTAACCCTTAAGATTAAACTCGCCTGCCCTGTTCTTGCTGGCCTCGGCCTTAAGATTGGCTTCAAAACCGCCAAACTCATTAAACTGCAGGGTATTTTCAAGGCCCGAAATCTTCGCGCTGAAGTCGCGTACACTGTCAACAAAGCGATTGCCCTTTGTTTCAAAGTCGACCATCTGGTTGTAATAGTTGCGCAAATCTGTTTGAAACTTTGCGAACCCACCCTCGGCTCGAATGATCTTCTGCTGCAGTTGCTTAAGGCCTGTAAGTATGGTATCGTGTTTACGCCTGACAGCCGCGGCCTCTTTCTTTACCTGCAGCAC